>CAMBCW010000132.1 GCA_945864925.1 uncultured Clostridia bacterium | reverse complement strand
ACGGATTGCCGCGTCGCTTCGCTCCTCGCAATGACAGGGGTATTTGGCAGTCCGCGCAAATCTCCAGATTTCCACTGTCATTGCGAGGCCCCGCAGGGGCCGTGGCAATCCGTTCTTTCCTTTGCCGCTCCTCGCAATGACGTGCGTTATAATCAGACCATATTGACCATCATCGAGATGAACGGAGGTAATAACCATGAGTGAACTGATGATCCCCATTCCCTTTGAGCAGCTGATGACCTGGATTGCCACGGAATACCAGCGGGAGGGCTCCGTGTTCGGCGTCCACCGGCCCTATGTGGCAGGGGAGAAGAAGCTTCCTATTTTCGACAAGGAATATATTGAGACGCCGTTCGGCCCTGCCGCCGGCCCCAACACCCAGCTGGCCCAGAACATCGTGGCCTCCTATTTTGCCGGCGCCCGGTTCTTTGAACTGAAAACCGTCCAGAAGATGGACGGCGCGGATCTGGCTGCCTGCATCAGCCGGCCCTGCATCCTGGCGGAGGATGAGTGCTATAACTGCGAGTGGTCCACGGAGCTGTATGTGCCCCAGGCCTATGAGGAATATGTGAAGGCCTGGTGCGCCTGCAAGATGCTGGCCAAGGTCTATGGTCTGGGGGACCCCAACGGCTTTGTGTTCAATATGTCCGTGGGCTATGACCTGGCGGGCATCCGGGGCGAGAAGATCGACAAGTACATCGAGGGCATGAAGGACGCCTCCAAAGAGCCGATCTGGGCCGAATGCATGGAGGTGCTCCACCGGATGTTCCCTGGCTACGGCGACTTTATCGACTCCATTTCACCCCAGGTCTCCAACTCTGTCACCGTTTCCACCCTCCACGGCTGCCCGCCGTCGGAGATCGAGGCCATTGCCTCCTATCTGATCACGGAAAAGAATCTGCACACCTTCGTCAAGTGCAACCCCACCATTCTGGGCTATGAGTCCGCCCGGTCCATTCTGGACGGCATGGGCTACGACTATATCCAGTTCGGCGAATTCCATTTCAACGACGACCTGCAGTACGCCGACGCCATTCCCATGTTCCGCCGCCTGCAGAGCCTGGCGGCGTCCAGGGACCTGGAATTCGGCCTGAAGCTGTCCAACACCTTCCCCGTGGACGTGAAGCAGAACGAACTGCCCTCAGAGGAGATGTACATGGCCGGCAAGTCCCTGTTCCCTCTGACCATCGAGATGGCCAACCGCATCGGCCGGGACTTCGGCGGCAAGCTGCGCCTGAGCTACTCCGGCGGCGCGGATTATTTCAACATCGACAAGATCTTTGCCTGCGGCATCTGGCCCATCACCATGGCCACCACGGAGCTGAAGCCCGGAGGCTACCAGCGGTTCAAGCAGATCGGTGAGAAGCTGGAGCGGATGGACTTCAAGCCCTTCAACGGTGTGGATACGGAGCAGGTGGCGGCGCTGGCCCTGGCGGCCCGTCGGGATCCCCTCCATCAGAAGGCCGTCAAGCCCCTGCCCCGGCGGAAGCTCTATGAGAAGGTGCCGCTGCTGGATTGCGACACGGCTCCCTGCAAGGGCGGCTGCCCCATCGGACAGGATATTCCAGAATATATCGAGCTCTGCCGCCTGGGCAAGTATGAAGCGGCCCTGCGGCTGATTCTGGAGAAGAATCCCCTGCCCTTTATCACCGGTACCATCTGCGCCCACCACTGCATGGACAAGTGTACCCGGAATTTCTATGACCGTCCGGTGCAGATCCGGGCCACCAAGCTGGTGGCGGCAGAGCGGGGCTATGACGCGGTGCTGCCCACCCTGGTTCCGGCCAAGCGGCGTCCCGGCGTCAAGGCTGCCATTGTGGGCGGCGGCCCCACCGGTATGGCGGCAGCCCACTTCCTGGCCAGAGAGGGCGTGGAAACCACGCTCTTTGAGCGGGAGGACAGCCTGGGCGGCATTGTCCGCCATGTGATTCCCGAATTCCGCATCTCCCATGCCGCCATCGACAAGGATGCCGCCATGCTGGAGAAGCTGGGCGTGGACATCCGCCTCAACACCGAGGCTCCCTCCGTGGCAGAGCTGAAAGCCCAGGGCTATACCCACATCCTCTTCGCTGTGGGCGCCTGGAAGGCCGGAAAACTGGACATTCCCGGCAATGTGCTGCCGGTCATTGGCTGGCTCAAGGCCATCAAGGGCCTGAAGGGTCTGGAACTGGGCCATGTGGCCGTGGTCGGCGGCGGCAACACCGCCATGGACGCCGCCCGGGCTGCCCTGCGGGCCGGCGCCAAGTCCTCCACCCTGGTCTATCGCCGCACCAAGAAGTATATGCCTGCCGACGCCGAGGAGCTGGAGCTGGCCGTGGCCGACGGCGTGCGGTTCCTGGAGCTGGTGTCCCCGGTGAAGCAGGAGAACGGCAAGCTGCTGTGCAAGAAGATGGTCCTGGGCGATCCCGACGCCTCCGGCCGCCGCAAGCCCGTGGAGACCGGCGAGACCGTGGAAATCGACTGCGACATTGTGATCTCCGCCGTGGGCGAGCGGGTGGATGACACAGTGTTCCTGGCCAATGGCATCCAGCTGGACGCCAAGGGCCTGCCGGACCTGAAAACCAACGTGGCGGGTGTCTACGCTGCCGGCGACTGCTTCCGCGGTCCCGCTACGGCGGTGGAAGGCATCGCCGATGCCCGGGCCTTCGCCGATGCGGTGCTGCAGGCATCCCGGGAGGTACATATCCCCAAAAAGGCCCGGGCCTCCCGGTCTGACGCCATTGCCAAGAAGGGCGTTCTGTGCCTGTCGGCCAAATGCGAGGGCGACCGCTGCCTGAGCTGCAACGTGGTCTGCCAGTGCTGCGCCGATGTGTGCCCCAACCGGGCCAACGTGGTCATCGAGCTGCCCGACGGCCGCCATCAGATCCTCCACGTGGATCAGATGTGCAACGAGTGCGGCAACTGCAAGGTGTTCTGTCCCTATGATTCCGCCCCCTACCGGGATAAGCTGACCCTGTTCCATGACCGGGCAGGCTTTGATGAGTCCCGGGAGAACAGCGGCTTCCTGCCCCTGGGCGGCCAGAAAGTGCTGGTGCGGCTGGGCGGCCAGGAGATGGAGTGCGACCTGTCCAAAAACAACGATCTGGATCCCGCCATGGAGGTCTTTATCCTGACGGTGCTGCGGAACTACGGATATCTGATTGGATGATCCGCGTTCCCTCCTGTGCGTTATAACGGCTGACCCGCAGGGCCTTTTGGCTCTGCGGGCCTTTTTCTGGAAATGACAGTGGAAATATGCCGGACAATGCAGTATAATTATCTTGAAAAATTATGTGCGCAAACAGGAGGAATTCCCCATGCCGACAAACACCTATGAAAGCCCGCTGTCCAGCCGCTACGCAAGCAAGGAGATGCTCTACACCTTCTCGCCGGATAAAAAATTCACCACCTGGCGGCGACTGTGGATCGCCTTGGCCCGGGCGGAAATGCAGCTGGGCCTGCCCATCACCCAGACCCAGATCGACGAGCTGGAGGCTCACAAGGACGAGATCGACTACGAAGCGGCTGCCAACTATGAAAAGCAGCTGCGCCACGACGTCATGGCCCACATCCATGCCTACGGCGACCTGTGCCCCAACGCCATGCCCATCATTCACCTGGGCGCCACCAGCTGCTTTGTGGGCGACAACACCGACGTGATTCTCATGCGGGACGGCCTGGAAATCCTGCGCAGGAAGCTGGTCAACCTCATCGACCGCCTGAGCCGCTTTGCCGACCAGTACAAGTCCCTGCCCACTTTGGGCTTCACCCACTTCCAGCCCGCACAGCTGACCACCGTGGGCAAGCGGGCCTCCCTGTGGGTCAATGAACTGGTTATGGACCTGGAGGAGCTGGAGCACCGCATCGACAGCCTGCAGTTCCGGGGCGTCAAGGGTACCACCGGCACCCAGGCCAGCTTCCTGGAGCTCTTCGGCGGCGACCAGGAAAAGGTGAGAAAGCTGGAGAAACTGGTGTCCGAGGAAATGGGCTTTGAAAAGGTTGTGCCCGTCTGCGGCCAGACCTATTCCCGGAAGATGGACGCCAACGTCCTGGCTACCCTGTCTGCCATTGCCCAGTCCGCCGGTAAATTCGCCACGGACCTGCGGCTGCTGTCCCATTTGAAAGAGGTGGAGGAGCCCTTCCAGGAAAAGCAGATCGGTTCGTCCGCCATGCCCTACAAGCGCAACCCCATGCGCTGTGAGCGCATCTGCTCTCTGGCCCGCTACGTTATCACCGACGCCCTGAATCCGGCCTTTACCTCCTATAACCAGTGGTTCGAGCGGACCCTGGACGATTCAGCCAACAAGCGCATTTCCGTCCCGGAGGCCTTCCTGGCTGTGGACGCCATTTTGCAGATTTATCTCAATGTCACCGACGGCCTGAAGGTCTATCCCAAGGTCATTGAAAAGCACCTGCGGGAGGAGCTGCCTTTCATGGCCACGGAGAACATCATGATGGACGCAGTGAAGCGGGGCGGAAACCGCCAGCAGCTCCACGAGCGCATCCGCGTCCATTCCGTGGCTGCCGGAAAGGTCATCAAGGAGGAGGGACGGCCCAATGACCTGATCGACCGCATCGCCGCCGATCCCATGTTCGGCCTGACCAAGGAGGAAATCCTCACCCATATGGATCCCGCCGCCTACATTGGCCGGTGCCCGGAGCAGGTTTCCGAGTTCATCGCCCAGGTCATTGATCCCATCCGCCAGAAATATGCGGATTTGCTGGACGACGAGCAGCCGGAGTTGTCGGTGTAAGGATTCTGTGGATTTCTCCGTGGGTTGTGGTTGACATCCCCGGGCAATTGACGTACAATAACGAATGAACAAATACAATCCAACATAAAAATGGAGCGTAATTTAGGAAGCCCGCCCAGCGGGAAACAGAAAGGATGACGCAACGTTATGAAGACCAAAGCTGTCCGTATCCACGGGAAGATGGACTTGCGCCTGGAAGAGATTGAACTGCCGGAGGTTGGCCCGGACGACGTGCAGGTCAAAATTATGTCCGACAGTATCTGCATGAGCACCTATAAGGCTGCCGTGGAAGGCCCCGACCACAAGCGTGTTCCCAACGACTGCGCCGAGAATCCCACCATTGTGGGCCATGAATTCTGCGGTGTGATCCACGCCGTGGGTGAAAACTGGAAGAATAAGTACAAACCCGGTGACGGCTTCGCCATTCAGCCGGCCCATTTCTACAAGGGTTCCCAGATGGCACCCGGCTATTCCTACCAGTATTGCGGCGGCGACGCCCAGTATGCCAACGTCCCCATGGAGACGCTGCTGACCGACAACCTGCTGCACTATGATTCCGATACCTATTTCTATGGCTCTCTGGCGGAGCCCATGAGCTGCATCATCGGCACCTTCCATGCCATGTACCACACCAAGGCCGGCTCCTATGAGCACGACATGGGCATTGTGGAGGGCGGCAAGATGGCCCTGCTGGCCTCCGTCGGCCCCATGGGTCTGGGCGCCATTGACTACGCCCTGCACTGCGACCGCCGCCCCAGCCTGCTGGTGGTCACCGATATCGACGACGAGCGTCTGGCCCGTGCCGCCAGCATTTACACCGTGGAGCATGCCAAGGAGCTGGGCATCGAGTTGCACTATGTCAACACCGCCAAGGTGGACGATCCGGTCAAGACCCTGCGGGACTTCACCGGCGGCACCGGCTACAATGACGTCATCTGCTTCGCTCCCGTCAAACCCGTGGTGGAGCAGGCCGACGGCATCCTGGGCTATGACGGCTGCCTGAACTTCTTCGCCGGCCCCACCAATACCCAGTTCAAGGCTGAATTCAACTTCTACAACGTCCACTATCTCTACACCCATGTGGTGGGCACCTCCGGCGGCAACACCAACGATATGAAGGAAGCCATCGCCATGATGACCTCCGGCAAGATCAATCCTGCCGCCATGGTCACGCATGTCGGCGGCCTGGACGCTGTGGTGGACACCACCCTGAACCTGCCCAACATCCGCGGCGGCAAGAAGCTGATCTATACCCAGATCGAGATGCCCCTGGTGGCCATCGCCGACTTTGCCAAGCTGGGCGAGACCGATCCCATGTTCAAGACCCTGGCCGAAATCACCGAGCGCAACAACGGCCTGTGGAGCGCCGAAGCAGAAAAGTATCTGCTGTCCTGCAAAATGTAATTTCCAGTGAGCGAGTAATACAAAAGGAGTGAAGCAATATGGCACAAGGTGTTCTGATGCCCAAGGAGGGTATCACTGTGGAATCCTGCATCATGGGTGAATGGAAGGTCAACGTGGGCGACCGGGTCAACGTGGGTGACGTTCTCTTCTCCTATGAGACCGATAAAGCCGAATTTGAGTGCACCTCCACCGCTGCCGGCACGCTGCTGGAGCGGTTCTATGAGGAGGGCGACGAAGTACCCTGCCTGATCAATGTCTGCGCCATCGGCAATCCCGGCGAGGACGTGTCCGCCCTGCGGGGTGTGGGCGGGTCTGCCGCGCCTGCTGCTGCCGAGGCCCCTGCTGCCGCCCCTGCCGCTGCACCGGCTCCCGCTGCCTCCGCCAATGTGGCCCAGGGCGTCATTATGCCCAAGGAAGGCATCACCGTGGAGTCCTGC
>CAMBCW010000131.1 GCA_945864925.1 uncultured Clostridia bacterium | reverse complement strand
GATTCCTCTACGTCTCGTGGGCTCGGAGATGTGTATAAGAGACAGGGCGGAAACAGCGCCGTCGGCGGAGCCGAACGGCGCGGTGACGGTTTCGGTGGGCTCCTCCGGGAACAGCTGCATCTGCAGCTGTTCCACGGCGTAAAGCTCTGTGTGCCCTTTCAGGTACAGCTTCATTGCTCCGCAGCCTCTTTCATACAGGGATTATAGATACGCTCGGCGTCCAGGTCAGTGGCTTCCCCGTGGCCGGGAAAGACTTTGAAATTGCCGGGCAGGGCAGCCAGACGGGCCAGGGAGGCCATCATCTGCTCCCAGCTGCCGCCGGGGAAATCCGTCCGGCCGCAGGAGCCGGCAAACAAGGTGTCGCCGGTGAGCAGCACATCGCCGGCCTGAAGACAGACGGAGCCGGGGGTGTGACCCGGGGTGTGCAGCACCCGGAAGGAAATGCCGTCCATGGCCAGTTCATCGCCGTCCTCATAGAAATCCGTCCAGAACAGGCCGCGGCTCAGCTGTGGGGTCAGCTTGGTGTCCCCCGGATGCACATAGACCGGCAGGCCGGGGAATTGGTTCAGCAAAACCTTGACGCCGCCCACATGGTCAAAATGGCCGTGGGTCAACAGGATGAACCGGGGCGTCAGCCCCTGCTCCCGGAGCCACCGGGCGATTTTACTGCCCGTGTCGCCGGGATCCACCACGGCGCAGGCCTTGGTGTTCTCGTCGGCTACGATATAGCAATTGGTCTGCAGCGGACCAAGCTGGAAGACAGTAATCTGCATGGAAAGGGCTCCTTTCAGTCGCAAATGAAAAATGAAAAGGGAAGAATGAAGAATTATGGTATCCGCAATTTTTTATTTTTCATTCTGAATTCTTCATTACTTCAAGTCCTTCGTATCCACGATCATGGTCACGGGGCCGTCGTTGACAGAGGCCACCTGCATATAGGCGCCGAAGGTGCCGTGCTGGGGCGGAAAGCCCAGGCGTTCGCACTCGGCCAGGAACTGCTCGTACAGGGGAATGGCCTGCTCCGGGCCGGCGGCGGCCAGGAAATTGGGCCGGCGGCCATGGCTGCAGTCGCCGTAGAGGGTGAACTGGCTCACCACCAGGACGCTGCCGCCCACGTCAGTCAGGCTCTGATTCATTTTATCGTTTTCATCGCGGAAAATGCGCAGACCCAGCACTTTTTCCGCCAGCTTGCGGCACAGGGCCGGGGTGTCGTCCTGGGTGATGCCCAGGAGGATCAGAAAGCCCCGTCCGATTTTGCCGGTGACTTCCCCGTCAATGGAGACACTGGCCTCCCGGACTCTGGTGACAACTGCTCTCATCAGGTTTTCCCTCTTCTCACCTGTTCCACGCCGGGAACAGAACGGATTTTGCTGCAGACGGCGTTGAGTTCCTCCACGTTGTGGACGCTGAAAGTCAGGCTGGTCACGGCGTGGCCTTCGCTGATTGTGCGGCAATTGATTTCCCGCATTTTGATCTTCTGGGCGGTCATGACCGTGGCGATGTCCAGCAGCAGGCCGTCCCGGTCGCGGCAGTCCACCTCCAGAGAGGTGTCAAAGGGCTCATCGGCGGTGGTGACGGCCCAGGAGGCCTTGACCCAGCGCTCCGGCTGTTTGGAGATGATATTCAGGCTGGCATTGGGACAGTCGCACCGGTGGATGGACACACCATAGCCCTTGGTGACGAAGCCCACAATCAAGTCGCCGGGCACCGGCGTGCAGCAGCGGGCGAATTTCACCAGACACGAGCCGATATCCTCCACAATGACACCGGAATTGACGGCGGCATTGGACTTCTTGCCGGCGCTCTGCAGAGGCTTGGGAGTCGCAGCCTCCTTGGGGGCGGACTTGGTGGCCTTGAGCAGCTCGTCCCGGATGCGGTTGACGCATTTGACTGCCGTCATGCCGCCGTAGCCGATGGCGGCGTACATGTCGTCCAGGGTATCAAAGCTGACTTTCCGCAGAATGTTGGGAAGAATCTCCTCATTCTGCAGGACGGAGGGATCGATGTTGATCCGGCGCAGCTCACTTTCGAAGCTGGCCTTGCCGTGGAGAATGTTCTCCTCCCGCTTCTCCTTTTTAAACCACTGCTTGATCTTGTTGCGGGCCTGGTTGCTCTGGCAGATTTTCAGCCAGTCGCGGCTGGGACCCTTGGCGGACTTGGAGGTCAGGACCTCCACTATGTCGCCGTTTTTCAGCTGCACATCAAAGCTGGCAATGCGGTTGTTGACCTTGGCGCCCACCATGGAGTTGCCCACGCCGGAGTGGATGGCATAGGCGAAGTCGATGGGGGTGGATTTGGCGGGCAGGGAGATGACCTTGCCCCGGGGGGTGAAGACAAAGACCTCGTCGTCGAACATGTCCACCCGCAGGGAGTGGATATAGTCCTCTGCCTCTGTGTCCTGCTGGCTCTCCAGCAGGCGGCGGACCCACTCGAATTCCTTTTCCTGGCCGGCGCCGGCGCCGCCCTGCTTGTATTTCCAATGGGCAGCCACGCCGTATTCCGCCGTCTCATGCATTTCCCAAGTGCGGATCTGCACCTCAAAGGGGATGCCCTGGTCACCGATGACGGTGGTGTGCAGGGACTGGTACATGTTGGGCTTGGGGGTGGAGATATAGTCCTTGAACCGGCCGGGCACCAAGTTGAACAGGTCGTGGATGTGGCCCAGGACGTTGTAGCAGTCGGCAATGCTGTCCACGATGACCCGGAAGGCGTAGAGGTCGTACAGCTCGTCCACGGATTTGTTCTGATCCTTCAGCTTGCGGTAGATGGAGTAGACGTGCTTGATGCGGCCATAGATCTTGCCGTGGATGCCCACGCTCTCCAGCCGTTGGGTGATCTTGTCCTGGATGGCCTGCATGAACTGGTCGTCCTGGTCCTTGTGGGCGGCCAGATAGTCCACGATTTCCTGATAGCCCTTGGGATCCAGATACTGCAGAGAGATGTCCTCCAGCTCCCACTTGAGCTTCTGCATACCAAGACGGTGGGCCAGGGGGGCGTAGATCTCCATGGTCTCCGTGGATTTGGAGATCTGTTTGGCCGGCGTCTGGTACTCCAGGGTACGCATATTGTGCAGCCGGTCGGCAATTTTGATCAGGATGACCCGGATGTCCTTGCTCATGGCCATGAACATCTTGCGCAGGTTCTCCATCTGCTGCTCCTCGGTGGTGGAGAAGTTGACACGGGTCAGCTTGGTGACGCCCTCCACCAGCTCGGCCACTGTGGGGCCGAAGAGCTTGACGATTTCGTCATAGCTGGCGTCGGTATCCTCCAGGCAGTCGTGGAGCAGGGCCGCCAGGATGGCGTCGGTGTCCAGACCGATTTCCACCACGATTTCCGCCACGGCCAGGGGATGGATGATATAGGGTTCGCCGCTCTTGCGCAGCTGCTTTTTATGCTTGGCGTCGGCAAAACGGTAGGCTTTGTCCACCAGAGCAATATCCGTGGAGGGTGCGTGGCGGGCGATGGTTCGTAACAGGGATTGATATCTGGCTTCTGCGGTTTCCATTCAGACACCGTCTTTCTGCTGTTTCAGCTTGATGATAATGGGGCTCCGGTCCAGGTCCACCTTTCCGATGGGCTTGGACAGAGCGATGCGGATGCGGCCGTGGCTGGATTCATAGGTCAGCAGTCCCCGTTCCCGGAAGACATCCAGGCAGATCCGCAGCTTGCCAGGACTGCAGGGCAGGCCGGAGGCGCGGGCGATTTTCCGGCTGAGGCAGCCAAAATCCTCCTGCAGGGGCCTGCTTTGTCCGCGGGCGGTCAGATACCGCCAGACGGCGGCAAATTCACTGCGGGCAGGCAGCAGCAGGGCCGCTTCCCGGGCGGTCAGCGGCTGGTTGTCCGTAAACCGCTCATAGAGCTGCCGGCCGGCGCCATAGCGTTCCCGGCTTTCCCGGTCAGGGCGGATATCCACCAGGTTCAGCTGAACAGAGCGGATGCCCCGGAATTCGTTGATTTGTGGGGTGAAGGCCACCTCCACCTGGTCACCCTGGCTGATCCCGGAGCGCAGAGCCGTGGTGGAGAAGAAAATGGCGCCGAAGCTGAGACCGTCCCGGCCCAGCCGCAGCCGCAGATGCTTGCCGCCGCCGACTTCCGACAGCTGCTCCACCTGCAGGCCGTCCATATAGAACACCGGCTTCGGGCATCCGGCGCCGCAGGGCTCCAACTGGTCCAGAGCCACGATGTTCTCTTCCGTCAGCAGCTCCGGTTCCACAGCGCAGTCAATCTCCAGGGCTGCCCGCTGCTGGCCGCTGGCCACAAAGGCGTCAGCCATCTGCTGAATTTGCAGCCGGAAATCATCGATGGCGCTGCGGGCAATGGTAAAGCCGGCCGCCAGCTCGTGGCCGCCGTAGCTCTCCAGAAGGTTTGCGTGGGCTTCCAGGGAGGCAAACAGGTTAAAGCCGCCATAGGAGCGGGAAGAGGCCTTGCCCCGGTCACCGTCCAGGCAGATCAGGTAAGTGGGACAGCCGTATTCCTCGGCCAGGCGGGAAGCGACGATGCCCACAATGCCCTGGTGCCAGCGTTCACCGGCCAGGATAATGGCATTGAGGCGGCGGCTGCCCTCCAGCATACCCACGGCCTCCTGGTAGATCTCCGCTTCCACTTCCTGCCGCTGCCGGTTCAGTTGGCAGAGACTCCGGGCCAGCTCCTGGGCCCGGACAGGGTCCCGGGTCAGAAACAGCTCTGTGGCCAGCTCGACCCGGCCCATGCGCCCGGCGGCGTTGATCCGGGGCGCCAGGGTATATCCGATGGTGGAGGCCGTCACCTGATGACGGTCACAGCTGCACTCATCCATCAGGGCGGCGATGCCGGGCCGTGGATTCTGAGCCAAAGCCTGCAGGCCCCGCACCACAAAGGTCCGGTTTTCTCCGCAAAGGGGCATGACGTCTGCCACGGTGCCCAGGCACAGCAGGTCGCTGAACCGCTCCAGAATGACCTCCTGACTGCCTGTGATGGCGGCGGCCAGCTTGAAGGCCACGCCGACGCCGGCCAGATTCTGGTGGGGATAGGTGTGGTCCCGCCGGTGGGGATCCACCACTGCCACGGCGCAGGGCAGCTCGTCTTTGCACTCGTGGTGGTCAGTGATGATCAGATCAACGCCCTGTTCCATGCAGAACCGGGCCTCCTGGTTGGCGGTGATGCCGCAGTCCACGGTGACAATCAGGGAGACGCCCTGGGCCTTCAGGGCGGCGATGGCGGGCTCGTTGAGTCCATAGCCCTCCTCCATGCGGCCGGGAATATAGTAGGTGACGTTGCCGCCTTGGCTGCGGAGAAATTCCGTCAGCAGGCAGGTGGCGGTGATGCCGTCCACGTCATAGTCACCAAAGACGGCGATCCGTTCGCCCCGCTGCAGAGCCAGCCGCAGCCGGTCGGCGGCGGCGGCCATATCCCGCATGGACAGGGGATCCTCCAGGGGCTCCGCGGCGGAGAGAAACTGCTGCGCCAGTTCCGGCGTGGTGTAGCCCCGGCTGCACAGCACCCGGGCTGTCAGGGGAGAGTAGCCCGCCTGCTGCAGGGCCTCCTTTGCATTTTTGTCGTATTGCGAAATTTTCCAAGTTCCGTACTTCACTGCACATTCCATCCATTATAAATCATTTACAGGCTATTATAGCATTGATTTGCTTTTCCGACAATGCTAAAATAAAGAAAAGAAATATTTCTGGAAGTGATTGTGTGAAGAATTTGAAACGGCTGCCTGTACCGGGCCTGTCCAATTGCCGGGATCTGGGCGGATACGCGGCGAAAAACGGCGCTACGCGCTATGGCGTGTTTCTGCGCAGCGAAGCGCCCTGCGGCCTTCCCCAGGCCGGAATTGACTGGCTGCGGGACTACGGCGTCACGGAGACGTTTGACCTGCGCAGCGAAGAAGAGATCCGCTGGCGGCCCAGCGGCCTGGCCCAGGCGATGCCTTACCGGCAGATTTCCCTCAGCGGCGGCGCGGAAACCTTTGAAAAGAAAAATTTGCCCCAGGGGGAATTCTCCTGGGACAAGGTCTATATCAAGCGGGCCAGGGAGCACGGGGACTGGGTCCGGGAGGCCGTGACGGCCTGCGCCGAGGCGGAAGGCTGCGTGCTGTTTCACTGCACCACCGGCAAGGACCGGACCGGCATCCTGACCTGCTGTTTGCTGGGAGCCGTGGGTGTCAGCCGGGAGGACATTGCCGCCGACTACTGTCTGAGCCAGGTGTATCTCCAGGACATGTTCGCAGCCATGCGCAGCGGCAGCCTGACGATCCGGCAGGGTGCCAGCAATTTTGAGGAATATGTGTTCCGGACGCCCTTTACCGCCATGATGAAATTCTATGATTTCTTTACGGAGGAATACGGCGGCGTCCGGGAGTACCTGCTGCACATCGGCGTCACGGAAGAAACCTTGGCCCGCCTGGAAACGAAACTGGTGGAGAGTGTCTGATTCTGGAATATAATAAAAAGCTTTCATAGTAGAAATGCTTATTTTGGTCAGCATCCCATAAAATTGGAATATGATTATCGGCTTTCATAAGCAACTGCAAATTTTGTGCAAGTGCTCAAAAAACGCTGTCATTGCGAGCCAGTCCGCAGACTGGCGCACCCCAGGGTGGCCTC
>CAMBCW010000130.1 GCA_945864925.1 uncultured Clostridia bacterium | reverse complement strand
TACGATATTCCTCTACGTCTCGTGGGCTCTGAGATGTGTATAAGAGACAGGTCAGGGCCAAAAACGATTGTCTCTTTTTCAGTTTCATTGGTATTCCCCTTTCCGGATGATGAATTGGTCTCTACCTGTTATGACGAACAAAATCCGGTTCTGGTTTCAAAAAAATGAAAAATTCAAAGAAGTTCCGCCGTCATGGCGGAAACCTCATAGGCTGTGCGAAGCTGACTGGTTTCCTCCAGCACCTTGATGTACTCCCGGCTCTGAAGCCGACCCGTCAGCTGCAGAACACCGCCCACCGCACAGCCGCTCACCAGCCGGGCTGTCCGGCCCCAGAAGATGCAGGGGATGTAGTCCGCCCGGTGATAGGGCCGGTTCACCGCCAGCATAACGTCGCAGATCTCCCGGCCCAGGGGCGTCTGCCGGTAGACCGGCTCCTTGCACACCGTGCCGGTCAGGGCAACCTCATTGCAGGGTTCCCCCTCGCAGGCCGCCAGAGACTCGGCGTAGACGGAGATAACCAGCCGCCGGCCGGCGGAGGAGCGGCTGTTGAAGGTACGGATCTGCCCGGCCACCTCCAGCATGGTTCCCCCGGAGAGATCCATGGCGCAGAGCACATCCTCCGGCACCAGCACCGGCAGAACATCCACTGCCCCGGAGAGCCGCTCCACCTCCAGCGGAAAGCGGTAAAACCGCTTGTCGTGGTTCTCGTGCGAAAACTGCGGCAGCTCCGCCAAGGCGCCCCGCAGTCGAATCTGATTGGCTGTGTATTCCATTTTCCCACCTCATTTTCCTCGTATGGAACATCTTATGAGAGGGAAGCCGGAAAGATGAAATCAATTCACAGCCATGATTTTATTCATAATTATTCAGCACCAGGTTATCTGTGCCATGGGCCTCAAATTCAGCGATATAGTCGTCCATGCGGGAGACCAGTTCATCGTAGTTCTCCCGGGACACCGGCTGATAGTCCATATCCCGGCGGGCCAGTTCCTCCGCCAGTATTTCAAAAAACACCGTGTCCTCATAGTCCATGATGGCCTCATGGATGCCGCCGTCGGCAAAGGCGCGGGAAGGCACATCCTCTCCCTCCCATTTTTCCACCAGGGCGTCCATACCCGTGCCGCGGCACAGACCGAACAGCTTGCTTTCCACCTGGTCATAGTCCGCAAATCGGTCGCCTCCGCGGGTGGAGTTCAAAATCCAGTTGCCAATATAGACCATATCCAGCAGCCGGCGAAACTCTTTTTTGCTCAGTTCAATTTTCATCACACGGGCCTCCTTTCCTGTGGGGCACTGTGACCCGTCCATTGGTCATTCTATTATATACCTGCCGCTGTGAATTTTCCACTGCTAAAATCTCAAATTTTTGTTAAAAATATACTTGTATTCCAGGCTTTTTTATCATATGATATAAAGACAATGATTTTTAGGAAAAGAGGAAACTCCATTGAGAAAGCTTAGCGTCTGCGTCCTGTTCGGCGGAATCTCCCCGGAGCACGAGGTGTCCCTCCGTTCGGCAGAATCAGTGCTGAACAATATTGATCACGAGAAATACAACGTCTTTCCTGTGGGAATCACCAAGGAGGGCGACTGGGTCCTCTTCGCCGGAACAGATTATGGAATGCTGCCCGCCGGTACCTGGCAGAGCTACGAAGGCAACCGCCGCGCCACCTTGTCACCGGTGCAGGGCCAGGGGCTTCTGAGCTTTGAAAACGACTGCGTGGTGCGCGAGCGCATTGATGTGGTATTTCCTGTGCTTCACGGCGCCAACGGAGAGGACGGCGCCATTCAGGGTCTGCTGCAGATCGCGGGGATTCCCTATGTTGGCCCGCATATCGCCGCCAGCGCCGCCTGCATGGACAAGTGCATGACCAAGCTGGTGGCCGACAACGCGGGCGTCCGGCAGGCCGATTGGCTTCTGGTAACCCGCAGCGCCTTTGACCACAGCATGGAAGCGGTCTGCGAGCAGGTGGAGCAAAAATTCTCCTATCCCGTCTTTGTGAAGCCGGCAGGTACCGGCTCCTCCGTGGGCGTCAGCAAAGCCCGGGATCGGGAAAGCCTGGCCCAGGCTCTGGTAACCGCCTTGACGTTCGACCGGAAGGTCCTGGTGGAGGAGTTCATTGACGGTCAGGAGATCGAATGCGCCGTTCTGGGCAACGAGACCCCCATGGCCTCTATCTGCGGTGAAATTGACGCCGGCGCCGATTTCTATGACTATGACGCCAAATATATTTCCGACTGCTCCAGCCTCTATATCCCTGCCCGCATTGACGACGACGTGGCCGAGCAGGTACGGGAAACCGCAGTCCGGATCTATGAAGCGCTGGGCTGCTGCGGGCTGAGCCGGGTGGATTTCTTTGTGAAGAAAGACGGACAGGTGGTGTTCAACGAAATCAACACCATCCCCGGCTTTACCTCCATTTCCATGTATCCCAAGCTGTTCGAAGCCAGCGGAATTCCGTATCCCCAGCTCATTGACAAGCTGCTGGAGCTGGCCATGGAGAGCCGCTGATGACCCAGGAAGTCCTCATCACCGTCCGGGGCAGCCAGGCCACCGGCGGCGACGCGCCGCAGACCATTGAGCTGATGACCCGGGGTACCATGACCGGCCGCAACGGGAAATATGCCGTCTCCTATGTGGAAACGGAACTGACCGGCACCAGCGGCGTGACCAATACCTTTCTGATTTTGAATCCCCGCCGGGTGGTTCTGACCCGGGAAGGACCAGTCAAATCCCGCATGGTCTTTGTGCAGGGCGTGAAAGACGAATCTCTCTATGACCTGGGCTTCGGCAGCCTGCTGCTGGGCGTTTATACCCGCCAGATCGACGTAGCCCTGGAGGAGACCGGCGGCCGCCTGTTCATCGACTACACCGTGGAAATCGAACAGACTCAGACCAGCCACAATACCTACGAAATTCTTGTGGAACCCGTTTCCCAGGAGGCCAGCCATGCGACGAACTGACCGCGCTGTAACAGCGCCATCCCAACTGCTGCAGATTCTCCATCGCTGTAAAATTCTGCGTATCGCCCTGCAGGACAGCCAGGGACTGTATATCGTCCCCCTGAATTTTGGCTATACCCAGCAGGCGGACAGGCTGTCCTTTTACGTCCATTCCGCCCGGGAGGGACGGAAGGTGGACGCTATGACAGCCGGATGCCCCGTGGCTTTTGAACTGGACTGTGACTTCCAGCTGCAGCCGGCGGATACGCCCTGCAAATACAGCTGTTCCTACGCCAGCCTGACCGGCACCGGGCAGGCCTCCCCGGTGACCGACCCGGTGGAAAAAGCCCTTGGTCTGGCCGCCATCATGGCCCACCAGACCGGATGGGACTTCACTTTCTCCGAAACCCAGACCCAATCCGTGGCTGTGTTCCGCATCGATGTGGAGCAGATGACCGGAAAGCAAAAAGCATAACAACAAATGGACGCCGAGAATACGGCGTCCATTTGTTATATTGAAATGCTTATCAGCTTTCCTCGGCACCCTATCAAATTGGGATTTGCAGAGCAGTTAAGGTTTGCAGAAGGCCAAAGCCTCCCCTACAATAGGGGAGGTGCTGAGCGCCAGCGAAGCGGAGGGGTGTCAAGGCATCGAGTATCCTTGCAGCTGCATGTGAAGTACGGTAGTTTGACACCCCTCAGGCCCTTCGGGCCAGCTCCCCTATTGTAGGGGAGCCATGAAGCTGCGCTGCATCATTTCAAATCATCCGCGAAGCGGATCCTTTCATTGTCAATTGCGAAGACAAATCCCAATTTGTCGGTTTGCCATAGAAATCCAATTGGCAGTTACTGATGAAAGAAGCTTGTCAGATAAAAGTCTTAAATTCTCGCCACACCGGTCTTGCGGGCGGCTTCAGCCACGGCCTTGGCCACGGCGGGGCCGACGCGCTTGTCGAAGGCCTTGGGAATGATGTAGTCGGCGGACAGCTCCTCCGGCGTGATCAGACCGGCCAGAGCTTCTGCGGCTGCCATCTTCATTTCCTCATTGATGTCGGAAGCACGGACGTCGAAGGTACCCCGGAAGATACCCGGGAAGGCCAGGACGTTGTTGATCTGGTTGGGATAGTCGCTGCGGCCCGTGGCGATGACGGCAGCGCCGCCAGCCCTGGCGTCGTCGGGGAAGATCTCCGGCGTGGGGTTGGCGCAGGCAAAGATGATGGCGTCGCGGTTCATGGTCTTGACCATCTCCGTGGTGACGGTGCCGGGAGCGGATACGCCGATGAACACGTCGGCTCCCACCAGCTGCTCCGCCAGAGATCCGGGCTTGCGCTCCAGATTGGTGACCTGGGCCATCTCCTCCTTGATCCAGTTGAGGCCCTCACGGCCGGCGTAGATGGCGCCCTTGCGGTCGCACATGGTGACATTCTTGAAGCCGGCGGACAGCAGCAGCTTCACGATGGAAATGGCAGCGGCGCCTGCACCGGAGGTGACGATCTTCACGTCCTCTTTCTTCTTGCCCACCACCTTCAGCGCGTTGGTCAGGCCGGCCAGAGTAATGACGGCAGTACCGTGCTGGTCATCGTGGAAGATGGGAATGTCGCACTTCTCCTTCAGCTTCCGCTCGATCTCAAAGCAGCGGGGAGCGGAGATGTCCTCCAGGTTGATGCCGCCGAAGGAACCGGACATCAGATACACAGCGTTGACGAACTCGTCCACATCCTTGGTCTTGACGCACAGAGGGAAGGCGTCCACGCCGCCGAAGGCCTTGAACAGCACGCACTTGCCTTCCATAACCGGCATACCGGCCTCAGGGCCGATGTCGCCCAGGCCCAGCACGGCGGAGCCGTCGGTGATAACGGCGCACAGATTGTGCCGGCGGGTCAGCTCATAGGATTTGTTGACGTCCTTCTGGATTTCCAGGCAGGGCTGGGCCACACCGGGGGTATAGGCCAGAGACAGATCGTCCTTGGTTTCCACGGGAACCGTTGCGATGACTTCGATTTTGCCCTTCCACTCGCCATGGAGTCGGAGGGATTCCTTTGCGTAATCCATGTTTTGACACCTCATTATTATATTTTAGTTTTGACCATCGTTTTTATTAAGCGCACGAATTTGATTGACAGGTTTTCCTCCTGCGCTGTCATTGTGAGGAGCGAAGCGACGTGACAATCCGTATCCCAAACGCCGCAAGTTTTTGAGTGCTTCCAAGAATTGGTCTGTTCAGGGGAACGGATTGCCGCGCCAGTGTGCGCACTGGCTCGCAATGACAGCGTTTAGAAAACCTGCAGTTGCTTATGAAAGCCGATCATCATATTCAAATTTTATCCTTTGACGATTCTCGGCAGCGTGGAACCGCCATAAGGCATGGCCAGCACCGTAGCATCGGGACCCAATTTTGCAAATGCCCGGTCCAGGGCCGTCTGCACATCGGGCTGCGGAGTCAGGAAGATGGAGCGGACAAAATCGTCCTCCAGATCCGACACCAGATAGATTTCCGCCTTCTTCAGGGTCATGGCAATGGCCGCCGCTTTGTGGCCGCCCAGCTGGAAATCCCGGCCGATGCGTTCGATCATGGCGTCGGGCGATTCGGACTGGGTCATCCACTGCTCAAACACCCGCTCTCCCAGGCCCTCCTTGCAGGAGCCAATCAGCACGATGACGCCGCCGGGCCTCACCGCATGGCGGGCATTATCCAGGGCCTTCTGGGTCTGGTAAAGGTTCAAATCCTTGGGTGCGCCGCCCTGAGAAACCAGGACAATATCCGCCGCCTGGGGCAGTTCTTTCAGATAAATTGTGTCCAGGAAGCGGCAGCCAGCCCGGTGGGCCGCCACAGGATGTCCGGCCACAGCCTTCAGAATTTCCTTGTGCTCCCCCAACACCACGTTGAGGATAAAATCAATGCCGCAGATCTCTCCGGCCTCTTCGATATCCATCCGCAGAGGATTGGTCTCCAAGGCGCCGGCGCAGGCCTCCGGCCGGACCATCATGGAATGGTTGGTCTGAATGGCGTCCCGGGTGGAGACGCCGGGCATGACGGCCTTTGCACCGCCGGAATAACCGGCAAAATAGTGATACTCAATGTTGCCCAGGCAGATCCGCCGGTCGGCTTCCGCCACCACCCGGGTGATATCCACCGGCGTGCCGGCCTTGGTGGTGCCCAGATGCACGCAGTCCGCAGGGTCCGCATCCACGCAGCGAATTTCCCGCCAGGCCCGCTCCCCTGCCAGTTTTTTCTGTTCCTCTTCCGTATGCTTCCGATGGGAGCCCAGTGCAAAGACGAGGGTAATATCCTCCGCCCGGACGCCGCCGGCATACAGTTCATCCAGCAGCGCCGGCATGACCCGATAGGTAGGCATCGGGCGGGTAATGTCGCTGGTGACCACGGCGATTTTCTCTCCCGGCTTCACCAGATCCCGCAACCGGGGCGTCCCAATGGGCTGCGCCAGAGCCTGCAGAACCGCTTCCTCCTGCGTTGCCTCCACCTTCACCGGATTGGCGTGGAGCACACCCAGCAAATTTTTCTCCGGCACCTCCGCCTCCTGGACGCCGGCGCCAAAGCCAAAAGTCAGCTTCATTGCGATCCCACCTTTCTCTGGGTTTAGTGTACCACCGGCTATAATATTTGTAAAATATATTATTTCTTTACTTTATAAGTTTTTTCTATATAATAAAGGTGGTA
>CAMBCW010000129.1 GCA_945864925.1 uncultured Clostridia bacterium | reverse complement strand
TTAGCTCTATTTTGCATCGCTCTGCGGTGTTTACACAGAATTTGGGACAGACCCCATGTCTGCTCAGAAAGCTCCTTGATTTTCTCTTTGAAAGAAGTCAAATACCGCTGTGTCAGCGCCAGATATTGCGCCCGTTCCTGCTTTGTCCAGGAACCGAACACATCATTTTCCACCTTAATGAGGCGCGCAACGGTGTCGTTTACCACATCTTTTCCACGCGCTGTCAGGCAGACCTTTTTGCGCCTGCCGGTGAGGGCCTCCAAACGGACAACACCATCTGCCTCCAGCTTGCGGAGCGCGGAGTTGATGGTTTGCTTGCTTGTGCCGGACAGATTGCAGATCTCGCTCAGCAGGCAGCTCTCGCCATGATTGCAGATGACATATAAAATCTGCATCGCGCTGTCGGACAGCCCAAGCTTTTGACTTGCCTCATGGTAGGCTCCATCGATCTCGCTCAGCAAGTAATTGAGATTCCTCATTTCCTCCATAATATATTCTGCCATAATATCCCTCCAAGGTTGGATGTGTTCTGCAGCGCAACAGAAAACTTGTCCACGGACGCACTGCTCGTTTGATTAGAATTCCGCTCTCCCAGCGGAACTGCACCAGGACTTCTGTTTGCTGTGATACATTCAAAAAATAGTACGAAATCGGACTCAAATAGTGTAGTACGAAATCGGACATTAGTCAAGAGGCAATTCAATGATGCTGCGACCGGTTGCCTTTTACAGTTTTTCTTCAGACAGGTGAAACAACTGGGCTGCAAGGTTGACTTCCTTGCAGCCCAGTTACTGTATTTTGATGCAGCAGTGTCGATAAAACAGATCAGATATTGCATCGATCGGATCCTTTTGACCATCTTGAAGCCAAATCATGGCGGTATTGTAAAGCGATCCAATGTACATGTATATCTGGTACCGTTCCATGGACTTGTGCGGCATGGCCCCGGCAATGTCCTCGTGGAACCGGTTGAGCATCTCCAGCAGGATGGAACCGTACCCGAACCGGTGCAGGTCAAGCACCTGCTTTTGGTACCGGCTGAAGTATTCAAAGCTTCGGCGGATGTTCCCATAGGTGTAGAAGTTATCACCGTCCGTCTCGATATCCTGGCGGAATCGTTCCAGAATATCGGAAATTAAAGTGGTGATTACGCTTTCCTTAGTGGCGTAGTTCCGATAAAAGGACGCCCGCGCCACACCGGCTTCCGCAATGATCTCGGAAACGGTAATCTTCGAAATGCTTTTTTCCTGCAATAAGTGCAGCAGGGCAGCGGTAATGCTTTCCTTGACGCGCAGGTTGGCTTCTTTACGCTTATTCATAACGGCTCCCATTCAAGGATGTGAAATAGATTCCTCGTTTTTGACTCAGGTGGCTGTATTGCGGCAGAATGGTCTATGTGATACAATTATCTCACATTCTCATTATATTGAACTGGCAGAGTGTTTGTCAATGGGAGGAACTCATGGGGGACTTTATTCTGAGCTGCGGTTCCACGGCGGATTTGACGCAGGAGCAGATGAAAAAACGGGATATTCGTTATGTCTGTTTTCATTTTACATTGGATGGCCACGAATATGCCGATGATATGGGACAGTCCATTTCCCCGGAAGATCTGTATCAGAAAATGACTGCAGGAGCGAGTGTCACAACGTCTCAGGTCTCCATTGCCGAATATACCCGCTATTTTGAGAGCTTGCTGCAGGAAGGGAAGGACGTCCTTCATATTGCGTTCTCAAGCGGGCTGTCTGGCTCATGCAATTCCGCCCGCTTGGCGGCGGAAGATCTTGCCGTCCAATATCCCGAACGGAACATATATGTGGTGGATTCCCTGGGCGCGTCCAGCGGATACGGTCTGATCATGGAAACCCTTGCGGATTTGCGGGATGCGGGCAAGAGCATAGAGGAACTGCGGCTGTGGATAGAAGAGAACAAACTGCGGATGCACCATTGGTTCTTTTCCACAGACCTGAGCTTTTATATCAAGGGCGGACGGATTTCCAAAGCAGCCGGAGCGGTTGGAACGCTTCTGAATATCTGCCCGCTTCTGAATATGGATAACCTGGGGAAATTGAAACCGCGGGAAAAACTGCGGGGCAAAAAGAGAGTGATTCAGCGCATCGTGGAGATGATGAAGGTCCACGCGGAAGATGGACTGGATTACAGCGGAAAATGCTATATCTGCCATTCCATGTGTCTGGAGGATGCCCGAACGGTGGCGTCCCTTGTGGAAGAACAATTTCCCAAGCTCCGGGGCCGGGTGCAAATCTATCCCATCGGCGCTACGATCGGCAGTCATACCGGCCCGGGAACCCTTGCGCTGTTTTTCTGGGGCGATCTACGTGCGGATTGATGGAATCCGGGCAGCAGAGCAGTCAATATGAGGTTTACAGTGGAAAAGACATTTCGTGTTCTCAGAGTGGTGACCGTACCGCCAGTCTTCGCCGCCGCGTTTTTGCTTACGGTATATTTCCTGCAGCCGGATTGGCGCATGTCGATCTTGCAGCTGTTATGCGGGATTATTTTCCTGGGTGTTTTGCCGGTGTCGGGATATGGATTACAAAAATACATTCCGTATTTCCGGGAGAAAGGGCGGGAAGGGCAGCGCAGCCTGGCAATGATCTGCAGCGCAGCAGGGTATCTGCTCGGTTTGGTCATCGCGTTGGCGACCCGGGCCCCCGATGCGCTGGTTGCTGTCTATCTGGAATATCTGCTGTGTGGGATCGCGATGCTCATTTTCAACAAAGGCTTCCATCTGAGGGCCAGCGGCCACGCTTGCGGAATCGTCGCTCCAGTCTTACTGCTTGTTTATTTTAAGCTGTATGTACCAGCGGCTGTCGGTGGACTGCTCATGATTCCGGTACTGGTATCCAGTGTAAAGACAAAACGGCACACCCTACAGCAGCTCATCGGCGGAGGTTTGATCGCCGCTGTATGCCTTGTCCTGATCCATTTCTCCTACAGAATATGATAGGAAGCCCGGTTAAATTTCTGACCGGGCTTCATTTTGTTTGTCTGTGACCAGCCGGAACTACATGGGATATGCGGCTGCTTCCGCCGGGATATGACTCCTTTAAATTTCCTTTCTATTCACATTTTCCCCCGAAAATCATGGTATCATGGTTTCAATCAGAGGTCGAAGCTTGGAAAAGGAAGTACCGCGTTTGTAAGGAGGCAAGTTATGGCACAGTATACACAAAAAGCGATCCTGCGGACCTTTCAGGATATGCTTGAAAAAATGCCGTTTGATAAGATCACGGTTTCTGCAATTGTATCAAATTGTGAAATCAGCCCCAATACCTTTTACTACCACTATCGGGATATCTATGATCTGTTGGACACATGGCTCTCCATCAAAAAGGAGAAATACAGGGAGAATGTTTCTTTGGGAATCCGCTGGCAGGATGCGACAAAAGGAATGCTCCATGATTTAAAAGAGCATTCGGCGCTTGTGTATCATCTGTTCAATTCCTTGTCCCGGGAGCGCATTGAGCGATATATTTTTGAATCGACGGACGATACTTTTTACCGATTGGTTTGCCGGGAAACAGAGGGGGTTGCAATTCCGGAGCAGGAGCTGCGGAATATTGCGGAATATAACAGTTATTCCTTTTTGGGCTTTTTCCTGAAGTTTCTTTGGAATCACATGGATGATGATATCGATCAGGGAATTGAAAAAATCGGCTGCATTTTTGAGAATAACATTCAATGGCTCAGGGAAAAATACACATAGAAATCAGTATTTAGGACAGTTTGAAAATTCTCTTCAAAAAATGATGAATTCAGGCGGTTTCTCCGAATTTAGGAGGAACCGCCTTTTTTCTCCGTTTTCCTTGCCGCGAATTTCGGCTAAACTTACAAGCAACCGATCACCATTGACACGCTTCGTTCGTGTTCGGATCGCTTGACGGTTTTCTGCAAGATGAGAAATTCAGCCGGTTTGTCTGGATTTCGGACGGCCCTGCTTTTCACGATTCTCTGCGGGAGGGTATCTCTCCACTCTAAAACAGAAAGGAAAAATACAATGGGAAAGAATTACTTTACATCCGAATCCGTAACCTGCGGGCATCCCGATAAAGTGTGCGATCAGATTGCAGACCGTATTCTGGACAGCCTTTTGGAACAGGATCCACGATCCAGAGTCGCCTGCGAGGTGACCTGTGCCACAAATTCCGTTCATATTTTCGGAGAAGTTACCACGCAGGCAGACGTAGACTACGCCGCTGCTGCACGGCGTGTGATCGAAGAAGTCGGATACACCACACCGGGGCAGGGCTTCGACGCGGAAACCTGCCGAATCCAGGTGGAGCTGCACCAGCAGTCTCCCGACATTGCCAGAGGAATTGACCGCAGGACACAGTCTGAGATCATGAACAGCGGCGCCGGCGACCAGGGCATGATGTTCGGATATGCCTGTAAGGAGACTCCGAGCCTCATGCCGCTGCCCATTGAGCTGGCCCATTCTCTGGCAAAGCGTCTGGAGCAGGTTCGCAGAATCAATGAGCTGAATTACCTTCTGCCCGATGGAAAGACGCAGGTAACCGTGGAATACGATGAAAACGAGCTGCCCAGACGGATCGCCGCCGTCATCGTCTCCAGCCAGCACCGGGATACCGTGGATATCAAAAAGCTCCGCAGTGACATCCTCGGACACGTGATCCTGCCGACGCTCCCGAAAGAACTGGTCGATAAAGACACGCAGTTCTTCATCAATCCAACCGGACGGTTTGTGATGGGCGGACCGGCGGCGGATTCGGGCCTCACCGGCCGCAAGCTGATCACCGACACCTACGGCGGCTACGCGCGCCATGGCGGCGGTGCGTTCTCCGGAAAGGACGCCTCCAAGGTGGACCGGAGCGGTGCGTATCTGGCAAGATACATCGCCAAAAACATCGTGGCACTGGACTTGGCCGACAGATGCGAAGTGCAGTTGGGATATGCCATCGGCCTGGCAGAGCCGGTATCGTTCCGGATCGACACGTTCGGTACGGAGCATGTGAAAAAAAGCAGAATCTATGATGCGGTTCTCCGGGCGGTAGATATGCGGCCCATGGCCATCATTCAGAAATTCGGATTGACGGATCCAATTTTCTCCCGTATTTCCTGCTACGGTCACTTCGGCAGCAACGCGGCCGACATGCCTTGGGAGCGGACGGATCTTGTGCTGACGGTTTAGCCCGGCAGTCACCGGAGACGATCAGGCATGATGAAAAACAATCGATTCAGCAGAGCGGACATCCTGACAATTCCCAATTTACTGAGCTTATTTCGCATTTTGCTGATCCCGCTGATGATCTGGCTGTATTGTGGGAGAAAACAATACGCAGCCACAATCGCAGTCATTGCGGTTTCAGGGGCGTCAGACGTGATTGACGGCAAGATTGCCAGAAAATTTCACGTGGTCTCCGATGTCGGAAAGGTGCTGGACCCGGTTGCGGACAAGCTGACTCAGGCTGCACTGGTGATTTGTCTGACTGTCCGGTACCCGCAGATGTGGGCGCTGCTGGTCTTATTCGCGGCAAAAGAGTGTCTGATGCTTTTCTGGGGCTATTTGACGCTGAAGCATACAGACACGATAAACGGCGCGAAATGGTACGGGAAACTCAGCACGGTTGTGCTCTACGCCGTCATGATGCTTTTGATTTTTTTCGTGGATCTCCCGGAAGCCGGCGCCAACGCGCTCATGCTGTTGTGCGGCGGGACGATGCTTTTATCCCTTGTCATGTATGGCCGGTTTTACCGCACAATTCTGAATCAGGCTCTGTCCGGCAGCAAACGCCAAAAGACATTACGCACAGCACGAAACGTTGCCCTGGGCCTGATATGGGTTGGAATCATTGCGATCTGTGTGATCCATCGGAAAGAGTTGTCTGCGGAAGGAATTGCACGCTTTACGCCCAAGAACCCCTGGCTTGCAGCCGTTGTGATGCTGGCGCTGTTTGCTTTGAAAAGTCTGAGCGTCGTCATCTACTCCGGCCTTCTTTATGCCGCCAACGGGATTCTCTTTCCCCTTCCGGTTGCAATTGTTCTGAATCTGGTTGGAACAGTGATCATGGTATCGTTGCCGTACCAGATTGGGAAAAGGACAGGGGCTTCCGCAGTGGATGAAATTCGGGCAAAGTATCCAAAAGCAGAGGCGATCCACGATCTGAGGGCAAAGAACGATTTTCTCTTCTCCTTTCTTGTCCGCATGGTTCGCTTGCCCAGTGATGTAGCCAGCCTGTATATGGGAGCGGTTCATGTCGAGTACAAAAAATACCTCCTGGGAAGTCTGTTGGGGCTGCTCCCCCATACCATCACCTATCCCATGATGGGGATGAACATTCAGGATATTCGTTCTCCGCAATTCATGATTTCGCTGGGTGCGGAAATTGCCTATATCCTGGTCACTTCGGCAGTTTACACACTTTATCGCAAAAAGAAGAAAGCGGACCGATAAATGGACGGGCCGACAAGATGCACCGTATGGGATGTGAACCAAGACACACAAAGGAGAACAATATGGACGAAACGATTGCAATCTTGACCGATACAAACAGTGGGATCACCCCAGACCAGGCAGCCAGATATGGGATCCATTTGGTGTCAATGCCGGTCATCATCGATGAGGAAACGTATTTTGAAAATGAATCCATATCTCAGGACGAATTCTTTCAGCGGCAGCGCGAGGGCGCGTCTCT
>CAMBCW010000128.1 GCA_945864925.1 uncultured Clostridia bacterium | reverse complement strand
GGATGAGTTCCTGGTATACCTCAAGGCTTTCCTTGAGACCGCCTGAGTATCAGCATTGTCGAAAGCCGGACTTGTTCCGGCTTTTGTTTTTTCAGGAGGTTGGCATGAATAAGAGAATGCACGCAATCGTCAAATATATAGAGCCGGGCCGGGGGCTGATCGACGTGGGCACCGACCATGGCTATCTTCCCACTTGGATGGCGAGTCATGGCTACCACGGGAACATTATTGCCGCGGACATTAACGCGGCCCCGCTGCAAAAGGCCAGGGAGAACGCGGAAAAGGCCGGCGTTACAGACAGGATCACCTTCCAGCTTTGCGACGGGCTGGAACAATGCAAGCCGGAATCTGTGGACACGATCATTATTGCCGGAATGGGCGGAGATTTGATATGCAGGATACTGGATCTGGCCGAGTGGTGCATGGACCGGCGCTATAAGCTGATTTTGCAGCCAATGACCAAAAGCGAGGTGCTGCGCTACTGGCTGACCAACAATGAGTTTGAGATTCTGGCCGAAGACCTGGTTCCAGAAGGCGGAAATCTGTATCAACTGATCGTGGCCCGCTTTGGCGGCTCCACCAGGCTTAGTGATGGGGAGCTGTTCCTCGGCAAGAAGCAGATTTGCACCGATTGGGAGCTGTATGAGCAGCAGCGGCAGAAGCTGATCAAGCGTTTTGAAGCGGCCATTGCCGGGATGGAAAAAAATGCTGCCGGGGCAGGATTGCCTGCGCACAGGCTTTACCGGGAGATTCTGGAAGATCTGGAAAGGTTGGGGTAAAATATTGGTTACTGCAAAGGATATTTTTGAAAATCTTTGTGCCCTGGCGCCCTTGGAGCTGCAATTGGGTTTTGACAATTCCGGCTTTCTCTTCGGCCGGGAGACCGCTTCCGTGACCAAGGCGCTGCTGGCGCTGGACGTTACCTCCGCTGTTGTGGATGAGGCCATAGAACTGGGCGCGGAACTGATTCTATCCCACCATCCGCTGATCTTCAGCCCCCTTAAATCCGTGACTGATGAGAAGCTGCTGCGGCTGGCCCAGCATCAGATTGGGGTGATCTCCATGCACACCAATCTGGACATTGCCCAGGGCGGCGTGAATGACGCGCTGATGTCGGCCCTGGGGGCTGAGGTCCAGGGTGGATTGGACGAATATGGCTGTGGCCGGGTGGGGAGGCTTGGCAAGGCCATGCCTATGGAGGAATTTCTTCCCTTCTGCAAGGCGGTTTTGAAAACGGCCGGGCTGCGCTATTATGACAGCGGCAGGCAGGTCTCCCAGCTGGCGGTAATGGGCGGTTCCGGCGGGGACAGTCTGGAAACGGCTTACCGCCTGGGCTGCGACACCTATCTCACCGCAGACATCAAGTACCATCAGTTTCTGGAGGCCTAGGAGCTGGGGATCAATCTCATCGACGGGGATCACTTCTGTACGGAGAATCTGGTCATCCCGGTGCTGGCCCAGAGGTTGAGGGCAGCCTTTCCCGAAACGGAATTTACCATATCCAAGAGGCATCATCAGGTAATCCGCTTTGCCTGAGATGCTTGTCATAAAGCACCTCCGCTGCTCATAAACTCGAACAAACGAGAACATGAGAGCGGAGGTTTTTTATGACTGATACAAATATTTATCGTGATATTGCGACAAGGACTGACGGGGCTTTCATGCTTGGCGTTGTTGGCCCGGTCAGAACCGGCAAGTCAACCTTTATCAAAAGGTTCATGGAAAAGCTGGTGATACCGCAGATAGACAATACCTACATGAAGGAACGGGCCAAGGATGAGCTGCCCCAGAGCGGCTCCGGCAAGACCATAATGACGGCGGAGCCCAAGTTTGTGCCGGAAAACCCGGTGAACATATCTCTGGCGGGGAACACGGAACTGGCTGTACGCCTGGTGGACTGCGTAGGCTACATGGTGGATGGCGCGGCAGGCCAGTTTGAGGACGGAGAAGAGCGCATGGTCACAACCCCATGGTTTGACCACGAGATCAGCATGACGGAGGCCGCGGAAAAGGGAACCTATAAGGTGATTACCGAGCACTCCACCATCGGCATCGTCATCAGCACCGACGGCAGCATATGCGATATTCCCAGGGAGAAATATCTGGAGCCGGAGGAAAGGGTCATCCATGAGCTGAAAGAGATCGGAAAGCCTTTTATCGTCCTGCTCAACTGCGCAGATCCAGAGTCTGAGCAGGCAGCAGAGACGGCCAGAGAAATCAGCGAAAAATACGATGTTCGTTGTCTGCGGGTGAACTGCCTGAAGCTGGAGGAAGACGGCATCGCCTGTATCATCCGCTCTGTACTGGAAGAATTTCCGCTGAAGTCTATTGGACTGTTTCTGCCGGAGTGGCTGGAGGCACTGCCGGATGATAACGAGCTGAGAGAAGAAGTCTTCGGAAATATACTGACTAGCTGTGACGGGGTGTGCAAGATCAAGGACTGCTATGATTCCGTCGGTAAACTGGCCCAGTGCGAGAATATCAGCGAGGTCAAGATCGGGAAAAGCGATTTAGGCAGCGGAAATGTTGAGGTAAACGTTTGTTTACCAAGAACATTGTATTACAAGACCATCAGTGAGCAGACGGGAATACAGGTGAACAATGACGGCGATCTGATTTCTACTCTGGCAGAAATGAGCGCTGTGAAGCAGGATTACGACAAACTGCGCTCCGCCCTGGAAGATGTGCGTACAAAAGGCTATGGAGTGGTTATGCCCGACTCCTCCCAGATGCAGTTGGAGGAGCCCCAGATCGTGCGGCAGGGCGGAAAATACAGCGTAAAGCTGAAGGCCAACGCCCCGGCGATCCATATGATGATGACCAACATCGAGACGGAGGTTACCCCTGCAATCGGCGGGGAAACGGCCTCCGAGGATATCATAAACTTCCTGCTGCAGGGCTTTGATGGAGATGTAAATCGGATATGGCAGTCCAACATCTTTGGAAAGTCCCTGTACGACATTGCCGAGGAGGGGCTAACATCCAAAATTGAGTCGCTGCCCCAGAGCGCCAAAGACAAGATTCAGGAGACATTACAGCGGATAATCAATGAGGGAAGCGGGGGACTTATCTGCATTTTGCTTTGAGCACATGGTTGACGGAGCAAATTTCTGCATATATAATAGGTTCTGACCTCAAATACATTGCTGAGGGTTTGGTATGTACTGTATATTTAAGGTCAAAGGCGGGAATAAGACCGCGCTGATCATCGTGGCAATCCTGCTGGTCGTAGCGATCGCCATCAGTATCCTGGGGCCGAAGCAGGAGGAGACTTCCGATGCCGCAGGCAGTATGGGGGACTTCACCCTGGTGATTGATCCCGGTCACGGCGGCATCGACGGGGGCGCGGTGGCGGCGGACGGGACAAAAGAAAGCGATATCAATCTGGCTATTGCTTTGAAGCTGCGGGCTCTGGCGGAGTTCTATGCCCTGGAAAATGCAATGACCCGCCAGGATGACAGCAGTAGGTCCGGCCCGGAAAGATACAGCGAGCACGAGGATCTGGTGAGCAGGGCCGATTTTGTCAACGCGGCGGAGAACCCGGTATTGATCAGCATTCACCAGAACTGTTATCCCACCGGCCAGCCCAGCGGCCCTCAGGTCCTCTACGCTGCTACGGAGTCCAGCGAAAGTCTGGGGAAGCTGACCCATCAGAATCTCATTGGCAGCCTGTATCCTGGCAACCGCCGGGTGGCTGAGCCGGCGTCAAGAAAGCTGTATGTGCTCAATCACGTTTCCTGCCCGGCCATCCTGGTGGAATGTGGATTTTTATCCAATCTTTCGGACTTGGCAAAGCTTAGCGACAGCAGCTATCAGACCACGCTTTCAACGGTACTGATGGCTTCCTATTTACAATATAGAACAGGGCTTACCGGCACCTGATAAACGGAGAATGTTATGGCAAAACAAAAGACAATTTATTGCTGCTCTGCCTGCGGCAACGAGACGCCCAACTGGGCGGGCAAATGCCCGGCCTGCGGGGCCTGGAACACCTTGGAGGAAGTGAAACTCGGCGCTGACAGCAGGAGGAAGAGTACGTCCTCCTTCAAGGCTGTCCGTAACGGCGGCCCGATAAAGCGCATATCCGAGCTGGACACCAGCGCCGAGATCCGCTTTGTCACCGGCATATCGGAATTTGACCGGGTGCTGGGCGGCGGCGCGGTGGTAGGCTCGCTGAATCTGGTGGGCGGCGCGCCGGGTATCGGCAAGTCCACGCTGCTGCTGCAAATGTGCGGCAGTCTGGGTACCGGGAAAACCGTCCTCTATGTCACCGGCGAAGAAAGCGAGCGCCAGCTGAAGCTGCGGGCCATGCGTCTGGGTGTGGACGGTGGGGACACCTATGTGCTGGCAGAGACGGATATGGACAACATTATTGCTGCCATCGACGAAGTTTCGCCGGATATTGTGATTATTGACTCCATACAGACCGTGTCTGACGGGGAGGTCAGTTCCGCTCCCGGCAGCCTGAGCCAGATCAAAGAATGCACCATGCGAATCATGCGGGTGACCAAAGAAAAGGGCCTGACGGTATTTGTCGTTGGCCACATCAACAAGGAGGGCAGCATCGCCGGACCCAAGGTGCTGGAGCACATGGTGGACTGTGTCCTTTACTTTGAGGGGGAGCGGAGCACCAGCTTCCGCATCCTGCGCGCGGCCAAGAACCGCTTTGGCTCCACCAATGAGATCGGCGTGTTTGAAATGGTAGACAAGGGTCTGCGCTGCGTTGAAAATCCTTCCGAGGTCTTTCTCAGCGGCAGGCCGGAGGACAGCCCGGGTACCTGCGTTTCCTGCATCGTTGAGGGTACCCGGCCCATCCTGGCCGAGGTGCAGGCCCTGGTGGCGCCTGCCGCCTATAACGCGGCCCGCCGCTGCAATGGAATCGATTATAACAGGGCGGCCATGCTGTTGGCCGTTTTGGAGAAGCGGGGTGGTCTGCCGGTCAGCAACTGTGACGCTTATATCAATGTGATTGGTGGGCTGAGTCTTGACGAACCGGCGGCCGACCTGGCCACGGTGCTGGCTGTAGCCTCCAGCTTTTTGGACCGGCCCCTGGGCACCGATCTGGCTGCCTTTGGTGAGGTTGGCCTTTCCGGTGAGATCCGCAGCGTCAGCGCACTGAACCAGCGGCTGGGCGAGATTGCCCGGCTGGGCTTCAAGCGCTGCGTCATTCCGGCCCATGTGCGGGATGAGGTGAAGCGTTTTGAGGGACTGGAACTGATCGCGGTAAAGAATATCGGGGAGGCCATGGCGGCCGTCCTGGGGAAAAAACGTGAAAGCCGTTGAAAAGCCCAATCTGCCGGAGATGGCGGAAACCGTCCTAATTGGGGAAATATATACTGAATTACTGGAAAAACCGCTGGAAAAACTGGGTATAAATGCTATACCAGTACCGGGTAATGGCTTTGTTGATCCCAGACTCTCCGGCCATGGGGATCTGTCTGTGCTGCATATGGGAGGCAAGATTCTATGGCTGGCGCCCCATTTGCGGAGAAGTCGCTTTGCAGAGCGGCTCAACTCCATGGGCTTTGCTCTGGATTATCCCGATATCCTTCAATCCGCCGCCTATCCCGGAGACGCCCAGTTGAATGTCTGTATCTGCGGTAAATATGCAATCTGCAACAAGTCCATTGTTCCGACAGAAATTGTCAGCAATTTAACAGATAGCGGATTTGAGATTTTAGATTGCAGGCAAGGTTATGCGAAGTGCTCGGTCTGCGTTGTGACTGAAGGGGCGATCATAACAGCCGACAGGGGAGTAGAGGCCGCTGCAAGGAAGGCAGGACTGGACGTTTTACTGATTGAGCCGGGTTATATTGCGCTGGATGGGTTTGATTGCGGCTTTATAGGCGGTTCATCCTTCAGAATTTCACGCAGTAAACTGGCGTTTACCGGGTCTTTGGATGTGCATCCAAGCAAAAAGGATATTTTACATTTTCTAAAAGCCCATGAAGTTGAGGCTGTTTATCTTACCAAACGGCCAATTTTTGATATTGGTTCTGGAATTCCCATTATCGAAAAATAGTGCTGCATCCAATTGGAATGCAGCACTATTTTTTAATTCTCATCTTCAATTTCAGCGCGGGTTTTTCTGCCGATGGGGTTGGCCATGGCGGCCTCGTGGAGCGCAGCGTTATCCAGGTGGGTATAGATCTGGGTGGTGTTGAGATTGCTGTGGCCCAGAACTTCCTGTAGTGCCCGGGTATCCACGCCGTTCTTCAGCATCAGCGTGGCTGCTGTATGGCGCAGCTTATGGGGAGAATAGCGTGTAGCATCCAGCCCGGCCAGCTTCAGCTTTTTTTCCACCATTTTCTGCACGCCCCGGACACTGATCCGTCGGTGATCCCGGCTGATAAACAGGGCATTTTTATCCTCGGGAACGATTTTTTCCGGATCACGAACGGCCAGATAGTCGTCAATGGCCTCCCGACAGCCCTCAGCAAAGTAGATCATCCGCTCTTTATTGCCTTTGCCAATGACTCGCAGATGATCCTCATAAATATCGGAGAGGTTCAGGGAGACCAGCTCAGAAACACGCATACCGCAGGACATGAACAGCATCAGGATGCAATAATCGCGCAGAGCGTAGGTCCCATCGCAGACGGACAGCAGGCGCTCACATTCGGCTTCTTCCAGGTATCTGGGCAGTGAGGCCGGGCGCTTGGGCATGTCAAGTTCTTGACAAAT
>CAMBCW010000127.1 GCA_945864925.1 uncultured Clostridia bacterium | reverse complement strand
GCATATCGTCGGCAGCGTCAGATGTGTATAAGAGACAGACCTGGTACAGATCCACACCGAACAGGGTGGCATTGGACAGAATGGGGCGCAGAACAGCGTCGGTGGCGGAGTCGGGCTGGCCCACTTTCACCGTGGACAGCTGCTCCTGCAGCGTGGCCAGCATGGGATCGCTGGAACAGGCCAGGACGTCACCCTTGTCATCCACGGCCAGCAGATACCGCAGCCAGCCGGCAATGGCCAGAGGCACATAGTTCAGGGAAGCGGGATCCAGGTCGGGGCGGGCGGCGTAGCTCTTGATGGTCTCGCCGAAGCGGATGGCCATCTTCTGGCTGGTATCCGTGGCGATGCGCTGGGGCGTATCGGGGATAAAGGGATTGGGCAGCCGCTGCTCCACCACTTCGTTGATGAAGTCCCGGGGGCTGAGGATCTTGGGATCCACCACCACAGGCAGACCTTCCTTGTAGCCCACGCCCTCCACCAGGGCCTTCAGCTGGGGATCGCGCATCTCAGCGGCGATGGAGTCGTAGCCCAGCAGGCAGCCGTAGACGGCCAGAGCCGTGTGCAGGGGGTTGAGGCAGGTGGTGACCTTCATCTTTTCGGTATTGTTGACGGTGTCCCGGTCGGTCAGGTAGACGCCGGCCTTCTCCAGAGGCGGCCGGCCGTTGGGGAACCGGTCCTCAATGACCAGATACTGGGGCGCTTCGGCGTTGACGAAGGGTGCCACAAAGGTGTTCTTGCTGGTGATGATGGCGGACATGTCGGCAATGCCGGCGGCGGTCAGGGCGTCCTCCACCACCTTGGCGGGCCGGGGGGTGATCTTGTCGATCATGGACCAGGGGAAGGAGACGTTCTGCTCGTCCCGCACCCAGGCGGCGAAGTCTTGGGACACAAAGCCCCGGGCGAGCCACTGATCTACCACGGTCATGATGCTGGCCCGCAGCTTCTCGCCGTTGTGGGAGCAGTTGTCCATGCTGACCACGGCCAGAGGGGCCTTGCAGGTGTTGTAGCGCTCCAGCAGCAGGGCTGTCACCATGGACATGGCATGGGAGCAGTTGGCGGGGCCGTTTTCAAAGTCGGCCTGGACAAAGGGGAAGAACTGGCCCTGGAGATTGGTCAGGGCGTAGCCCTTTTCGGTGATGGTGAAGGAGATCATCTGCAGGCTGGGGCTGCGGAAAATGGCCTTCAGCTGTTCCATATCCTGGGGGAAGGCCGCACCGGCCCGCAGGCCCTTGGCGATGGAGGCGACCACTTCCTTCTTCATGGAGCCGTCGGGCATGAGCATGACCAGCATGGTCAGGGAGTCGAAGGGGTCGTAGATTTTCGTGATGTTGTCATAATCGAAGGTGTCGGCAGCCACGATGCCGCCCTGCACCAGGCCCTGGTTCAGCAGCTGATGCTGCAGCTGGGCGATGAAGCCGCGGAAGATGTTGCCGGCGCCGAAGTGAACCCAGGTGGGATGGGCTTCGGTTTCAGCGCACATGGTTTTCCAGTCATAGTTGGGCAGGGTGACGCCGGCAGCTTCCCAGGCGGCACGGTCCTGCAGGCCGGCGTAGGTCAAATGCAGCATAATTCGTTCCCTCCAAAAATCAGATTAGTGTTTGTTGGCCTTGCAGATGGCTTCCCACAGGCCGTTGAGATAGACGGCGCCCAGAGCGCGGTCGTAAAGGCCATAGCCGGGGCGGCCCACTTCGTCCCAGATCATGCGGCCGTGGTCGGGGCGGATGTAGGTGTCGGGGCAGGTCTCATAGACGGCCTTCATGATCTCGTACAGGTCCAGGTCGCCGGTTTCGGACAGATGGGCAGCTTCCCGGAATTTGTGGTGGCCCAGGTGCTTGACGTTGCGCACATGGAGGCAGCCGATGCGGTTCATCTGACCGAAATGGCGGATGATGGCGGGGATGTCGTTGTCCGGGTTGGAGCCCAGGGAGCCGGTGCACAGGCAGACGGTGTTGCAGGGAGAGTCGTGCAGGGCCACGATCTTGTCGTAGTCCTCCTGGCTGTGGGCGATGCGGGGCAGGCCGAAGATGGGCCAGGCGGGATCGTCGGGATGGCAGGCCATGACCACGCCGCACTCCTCGCAGGTGGGGATGATGCCGTCCAGGAAGTATTTGTAGTTTGCCCGCAGATCATCCGGGGTGATGTTCTTGTAGATGGCCAGAACCCGCTCCAGATCAGCCAGACGCTCGGGTTCCCAGCCGGGGAGGGTGAAGCCGTTGCAGTTGTCGATGGTATTGCGGACCAGGTCCACAGGGGTCATGCTGCCCAGCTCGGCTTCGTCAAAGTACAGGGAGTTGGAGCCGTCCTCGGGGATCTCCCGGGCCAGATCCGTGCGGAGCCAGTCGAACACGGGCATAAAATTATAGACGATGACTTTGATGCCGTATTTGGCCAGGTTGCGGATGGTGGTGCAGTAGTTGGCGATATACTGGTCCCGGGTGGGCAGGCCCATCTTGATATCCTCGTGGACGTTGACGGATTCAATGACCTCGACCTCCAGGCCGGCGGCGTGGACCTCTTCCACATAGGCCTTGACCTCTTCCTCGGTCCAGACCTCTCCGGCGGCCTTCCAGTCCAGGACGCCCATCAGGCCGGTCATGCCGGGAATCTGCTTGATCTGCTTCAGGGTGATGCTGTCGCTGTTGGAGCCGTACCAACGGAATGTCATCTTCATACTGTGTGTTCCTCCTGTTCAGAGTGTGATCCTGAAGAATCGGGCGGGGCCCGTTTTTTCTTTCTGCAAGTATCATACCATAGAATTTCTTCCTTGTCTACTAGTATACCAGTTAAGATTTCTACAGTTTTTTTATGCATTTTGTGCAAAATTCGCCGCAGGAGAGACCTTCCTAAAAGAATAAGCACAGCCTTCCTCTGAGGAGAAGGCTGTGCAGGCTGCCGCCCTGGAGGGGGCAGCGAGGAGACGACGGTGGTTTGGCGATTACGCCGGGGCCACCTTTTCCAGATTTTCCAGCACCGGCAGGGTGCGGCCGCAGGGGCAGGGGACGTCGGACAGGGAGGCCATATAGTCCAGAATGACGCGCAGATGGGGCATGGTTTCATCCAGCAGATTGGTGACCGTCAGCAGACCCCGGTGGCCGGGGGGTACCGGCGCCCAGGTCCTGGGATCCAGCAGCTCCACATAGCAGTTTTCCGCCGTCACATGCAGATGTCCCTCCGGGCACATATAGGCCATGACGCCCTCCGTCCTGGCCCCCAGGTTCTGGGCGGCCGGGCAGCCGAAGGCCTGGCTCAGCTTCTGCAGCAGAGGCCGGTCCGCCACGCCCTGGCTGACGGTGACCACTTTCAGGCGGGTCTGCAGGCGGACGCCGGTGGCCAGCATCCGGTCCGCCATGAGCGTCAGCGCCGAGGCGCTGCCGGTCACATATTCCGGCCGGAACGCATCGATCTGCTCCACCGTGGGCAGGACGCTGCGCTCGGTCATGGCGCACACGGAGATGGAAAGACGGTTTTTCATATAGGGCTCCTGCTGCAGGAAATAGGGCTCCCGGGGCCGGTCCCACAGAAGGACGCTGGGGCTGCCATAGGTGACGCCATACCAGCTCAGGCCCCGCCACCGGGCAGCTTCGTAGCGCTCAATCTGTTCCTGGGTCAGATAGATGGTGGTGGGAGCCTGGTCGCCCGCGGTGCATGTCCGCTGATGCAGGGCGGTCAGATCAGTTCCCCGGACCAGATGCTCCCGGGCCTCGCCCAGGAAGTCCGCCAGCAGAATGGGCTCCACAGCCTGGAGGCAGTCCATGGGCTCCCGCCGCATTTCCAGCTCCGTAAAGGGCAGGGCGGCATAGGCCGGCACTTGGCTGCGGCACAGGGCCAGCAGCTCCGAAAGCCGCTGGCGCAGGACAGAGGCCCGCTGATCCGGCTCCATGGTTTCCGAGGCCAGCAGCTCCTGAGTATAGGCGGTGACCCGGTTATTCTGCAGCAGGGACATGGCCGGGTACAGGGCATGTTCAATGTATAGCTTCTTAATATCCATACGATCAACCTTTATCTCTCAGCGCGTCGAAAAAGTCTTTTCGATACGCTGAGTGCACTTCCGGGCTTTTTTGGCGCGGAAGCCCCTGGTTGAACGCGCAGGGGCTTTTTGCCCCTTACACATACCCTTGGATACTCAGTGGCGGAAATCTTTTCCCTGGTTTTTCGACAGCCTGATCTCTTTTTCATGCCAATCATACAGAAAAAAGTGGAAAAACGCAAGGAGGAATGCAAAAAACGAAGAGGGCAGATTGTACAGTTTTCAAGCCAAAAATATCGATTACCATGGACAATATATACAACTTCTTAGCACCGCCTCCCGGGGCCATTATGATACAATAAGCGTATCAAGAGAAGAAAAGGAGGAACCCCCATGAAAAACAAACGGAAACTTTCCCTGCCGGCCTGGATTTTCATCGGCATGTTCGCCGGTATCCTGGCAGGCCTGTGCTTCCTGGGCAATCCGGAGTTCACCAAGGAGTGGATCAAGCCCATCGGCACCATCTACATCAATCTGCTGAAATTCCTGGTTGTCCCCGTGGTGCTGTTCTCCATCGCTGACGGCGTCATCTCTCTGAAGGACCTCAAGCGCGTGGGCAGCGTGGGCCTCAAGACCTTCGTGTATTATATGTGCACCACGGCTCTGGCGGTCATCATCGGTCTGATCCTGGCCACGGCCTTCAAAGGCCTGTTCCCGCCCCTGGACAGCGTCAGTCTGGGCGAGCTGACCTATGAGGCCAAGGAATCCCCCAGCGTCATGCAGGTCATCGTCAATATCTTCCCCGATAACCTCTTCAAGCCCATGGTCAACGCCGATATGCTGCCGGTGATTGTCATTTCCATCCTGCTGGGCGCCGGTGTCCTGGCCGCCGGGGAGAAGGGAAAGAAGATCGGCGACGCCATCAACTGCATGAATGAAGTGGTCATGAAGATCATGATGATGATCATCAAGATCACGCCCCTGGGCGTGTTCTGCCTCATGACCAACGTGGTGGCTGAAAACGGGCCCAAGATCGTGGGAACCCTGGCCCTGGTCATCGCCGTGGCCTATCTGGGCTACCTGCTCCATGTGGTGCTGATCTACGGCGCCAGCGTGAAGTTCCTGAGCGGTATGAGCCCCCTGAAGTTCGCCAAGGGCATCGCCCCCGCCTTCATCTGCGCCTTCACCACCACCAGCTCCAACGCTACCCTGCCCCTGAACATCGAGTGCTGCAATAAAATGGGCGCGGAGCCGGAAATCAGCTCCTTCGTCCTGCCCCTGGGCGCCACCATCAATATGGACGGCACCGCCATCTACCAGGCTGTGGCCACGGTGTTCATCGCCGCCTGCTACGGCATCGACCTGACCCTGAGCAAGATGGCCATGGTGGTTCTGACGGCGACCCTGGCCTCCGTGGGCACCGCCGGCGTTTCCGGTGCGGGCATGATCATGCTGGCCATGGTTCTGACCTCCATCGGCGTTCCCGTGGAAGGCATCGCCATCATTGCCGGCGTGGATAAGATCTTCGACATGGGCCGTACCGCCCTGAATATCACCGGCGACGCCACCTGCGCCCTGTGGATTTCCAAACTGGAGCACAAAAAATCTGCCCGCGTGTGAAAAAACGCCTGAATCCCAAGCCTCCCCTCCGGGGGAGGCTTTTTTGTGCGCCGCACCCTCTTTGTAGGGCGCGACGACCCCGGCGCGCCGTTTGGCAGTTGGGGGGATGGTTCACCGTGGCGCATGCACTTCGGCGCTGCAGGCTTGCTGCTGGGGCGGTTTTTTGCTATAATCAGGGACAGAAAGGAGTGGGTTCCATGCTTCAAATTCTCCATGCCGCCGACCTGCACCTGGATTCCCCCTTCGCGGGACTGAGCCCGGAGCAGGCGGCCCAGCGGCGGGGGCTGCAGCGGCAGCTGCCGGGGCAGATTGTGGATCTGGCCAACGACCGGGGCTGCCAGCTGCTGCTGCTGGCCGGCGACGTGTTTGACGGGGAGCGGGTCTGTCCCGAGACCATCGAGGCCCTGCAGGCGGCCTTTGCCCGCTGCCGCGCCCGGGTGTTCATCGCGCCGGGGAACCACGATCCCTATGACAGCCGTTCCCCCTGGGCCTGCGCCTCCTGGCCGGCGAATGTGCATCTTTTCACCGGCGCCCAGGAATGCGTGACCCTGCCGGAGCTGGGCTGCCGGGTCTGGGGCGCGGCCTTTACCACAGGGGAATGCCACGACGGCCTGCGCCCCGTGGAATCCGAGGGGCTGCTGGAGCTGGGCGTCTATCACGGCGACCCGGAAAAGCCCGGCCCCTACCGGTATCTCTCTGCGGCGGAGCTGGAGGCCTGCGGCCTGGACTATCTGGCCCTGGGCCATATTCACAAGACTTCTCTGCCCCGCAAAGCCGGAAAAACTTGGTACGGCTGGCCCGGGGTGGCCCTGGGCCGGGGCTTTGACGAGTGCGGCGTCCACGGGGTGTTCCATGTGACCCTGGACGGCGGCTGCTGCCGGGCGGAGCTGCTGCCCCTGTCCGGCCCGCGATACGAGCGCATCACCGTCCGGGCCGGGGAGGAGCCGGCCCTGCCGGAGGACTGCGGCAATCTGATCTGCCGCCTGATTTTCACCGGCGAATCCGAGCCCCTGGATCTGGAGCGGCTGCGGGAGACCCTGGCGCCCCGGTTTCTGGCCCTGGAGCTGCGGGACGAAACCACGCCGCCCCCCGCCCTGTGGGACAGCTGCGGCGACGGAACCCTGCGGGGC
>CAMBCW010000126.1 GCA_945864925.1 uncultured Clostridia bacterium | reverse complement strand
TACACACTGCATATCGTCGGCAGCGTCAGATGTGTATAAGAGACAGGGCTTGTATTCCTGGGATGCAGCGTTTACGCCGCTTGTGAAAGTCAGCTTGGCGATGTTCAGCTTGTCTTTCAGAAGGTCGTATACGATCTTGATCATGCCCTCGACAGTCATGGTTTCCTTTGTTACGACCAGACGGCATTCAGGGTAAGCTGTGGCAAGATCGGTTTTGAAAGCGGGGCCCTTCATCTTGTTCGTCGGAGCGCCGTTCTTGATTCCCTGCTCTTCGTATACCTTGAGAATTGCAGGCAGCAGCGGATCATCTTCCCGCAGAATCAGTGCGTGATCGAAATTCTTCAGAACCTCCCATGCGGTCTTCTGAATTTCGTTGCAGGGGAAGACCATGTTCACGCCCGGCTCGACTGAGTCCTCAACCTCGATGGTCAAAACGCCGGTGTGTCCATGCAGATACTGAGCTTCTCCCTTGAAGCCATAAAAACGGTGTGCGTATTGCAGGTCTAATGTCGTAATGCTTCTCATGATAATCCTCCTTATAAGTGATGGTATCAAATTGCTTTATCCGTGCTTTTTGAGTGGACTTATTCCTTGTCAGAAGCCTGTTGCTTACATGCAGGACAAATGCCGTGAAAAATGATATCGTAACCTGTAAAATCAAAACCATGGGTGTCTTTAATCCCTTTTTCGAGTCCGCCGACGTAGTCCATATCCACGTCAAAGACCCGTCCGCACAGTTTGCATTTGACGTGACAGTGGTTATGGCATTGATGGTCGAAACGATCTGCGTTTCCGGGGATTTCAAGCTTCCGGATTTCTCCTGTTTCAGATAACAGATTCAGATTTCGGTATACGGTTGCCCTGCTGATATTCGGATGCTCCCGAACAATTGCGTCATACACCTCATCCGCAGAGGCGTGACAGTGCAGCTTATTGACTGCCTCTAAAACCAAGGCGCGCTGAATTGTATTGCGTCTTTTCATAGGCGATCCTTTTTACTTCAGTTCTTATTGATATTATATATCAATAAGAACTGAATGTCAATAGTGTTTTTTTCTTTTAGAATGATATCTTTTCAGAATTCCTTCCGGTTTTTCTTGTCAAAGACGGAAATACATGATAAAATAATTCAGTTTGAGAAAAATGTTGTTTGGAGGGGAAGCCGGTGTAAGCCAGATTGCTTTCTTGGAAAACAATTCTGATCACAGGAGGAACCGATCTTGTCTACCTTACGTGAAGAAATCAGCCGGCGGCGGACCTTTGCCATCATTTCCCATCCGGACGCCGGTAAAACAACCCTGACCGAAAAATTCCTGCTCTACGGCGGGGCCATTGCCCAGGCCGGCGCGGTCAAGGGCAAAAAGAACAGCCGGGCCGCCGTGTCCGACTGGATGGAAATCGAAAAGCAGAGAGGCATTTCTGTGACCTCTTCTGTCATGCAGTTCCAGTACAACGGATGCTGCATCAATATTCTGGACACCCCCGGCCACCAGGACTTCTCCGAGGATACCTACCGCACCCTGATGGCCGCCGATTCCGCCGTCATGGTCATCGACGGCGCCAAGGGCGTGGAGCCCCAGACCCGGAAACTGTTCAAGGTCTGTGCCATGCGGCATATCCCCATTTTCACCTTCATCAACAAGATGGACCGGGAGTCCAAGGATCCCTTTGATCTGCTGGACGAGCTGGAGCGGGAGCTGGGCATCGAGACCTACGCCATGAACTGGCCCATCGGCTCCGGCAAGGAGTTCCAGGGTGTCTACGACCGGGAGCACAGCCGCATTCTGTTCTTCTCCGGCGTCTCCGGCAAGAACCGGGCGGACAAACTGGAAATTGAGCTGGACGATCCCCAAGTCGGGGAGATTATCGGTGCCCGCCGCCATGGGCAGCTCATGGAAGAGGTGGAGCTTCTGGGCGCCGGCCGGGAATTCAATATGGACGAGGTTCGGAACGGCACCCTGTCTCCGGTGTTCTTCGGTTCGGCTCTGACCAACTTTGGCGTGGAGCCCTTCCTGGAGGAATTCCTGCGCATGACTCCGCCGCCCCTGGCCCGGGAGGCTGACTGCGGCGTGATCGACACCTTCTCTCCGGATTTTTCTGCCTTTGTCTTTAAGATTCAGGCCAACATGAACAAGGCCCACCGGGACCGCCTGGCCTTCATGCGCATCTGCTCCGGCAAATATGAGCGGGATTCGGAAGTCTACCATGTCCAGGGGAACAAGAAAATGCGTCTGTCCCAGCCTCAGCAGCTCATGGCCTCTGAGCGGGAGATCATCGACGAGGCCTACGCCGGCGATATCATCGGCGTGTTTGACCCCGGTATTTTCTCCATCGGCGATACCATCTGTATGCCCGGCAAGAAGTTCCGTTTCGCCGGAATCCCCACCTTTGCCCCGGAGCACTTCTCCCGGGTCAGTCCCAGGGATACCATGAAGCGCAAGCAGTTCATCAAGGGCACGGAGCAGATTGCCCAGGAGGGCGCCATCCAGATCTTCAAGGTGCCCAATACCGGCATGGAGGAGGTCATCGTGGGCGTCGTGGGCACCTTGCAGTTCGACGTGTTCCAGTACCGCATGAAATCTGAGTACGGCGTGGAATTGCGCATGGAGGGGCTGCCCTATGAGCAGCTGCGGTTTATTGTGGAAAGCCCCGTGGCAGATCTGAAGGACCTGAGCCTGTCCTCCGACGCGGAACTTCTGGAGGACTATCGCGGCCACAGCCTGCTGGTCTTTTCCAGCCTCTGGTCCATCGACTATACCATAAAAAAGAATCCCGGCCTGGTTCTGTCCGAGACCCTGCTGAGATAAGAGCAAAATATGCTTATCGTGTTTTCTCGGCAAATCAGAAAATTGGGATTTGCGGAGCAGTTGAGGTTTGCAGCAGGCCAAAGCCTCCCTTGTGTAAAGGGAGGTGGCACGGCGAAGCCGTGACGGAGGGATTGTATGGCAGTTCCAGCATTTTGCGCAGCTGGAAAAAACAATCCCTCAGTCAGCTTCGCTGACAGCTCCCTTTACACAAGGGAGCCTTGGGCGCTCCCGCGCCAGTACATCACACAGATAAATCCCAATTTCTTGGTTTGCCGGCTGATGCCGATGAGCACTTAGAAAAAGATCGGATAAGACCGCATCAAAGCCTCCCTTTGCGCAGGAGAGGCTTTGGTGCGGTCTGTTTTTGTGTATAAGCGCAGGAAAAAGGTTCAAACTATGGCAAGAGGTGATTCAATGGAGTATCCCCAGGGTATTTCTGCGCAGCATGTCAAGGAGGTCTTTGACGGCGCGGCGGATCTGGTTATCCGGCCCCTGAAGCTGGGGGAGGTGTCGGCCACGGCGTTTTTCATCGACGGCCTGACCTCCGGATCGGAGATTGCTGATTTTATCCTCCATCCCATCACACGGCTCCTGTCCGGCACGGTGGCGGACATGTTGTCCCAGTGCCTGGACGGTACGGTCTATTCCGCCGTGGCGGACCCGGTGGAGGACATGGAAACCCTGTGTAAAAAGCTGGTCAACGGCTTCTGCGTGGTGGTGTTCGACGGTGTGTCCCGGGCCGCGGCCTTCGAAGCCAAGACGGGCGAAAAGCGCAGCCCCTCCCCGCCGGAGGTGGAGAACACGGTCAAAGGCCCCAAGGACGCCTTCACCGAAACCGTCCGTACCAACACCAGCCTCCTGCGGCGGCACCTGCGCTCTCCTTTTCTGAGAATCTACGAAACTCAAGTGGGCCGCCGGAGCCTGACCAATGTGTCTGTGGTCTGGCTGGACGGCGTTACCAATCCGCAGTTGGTGAGGCGGATGAAACAGCGGTTAGCGGAGATCGACATTGACGGTTTTCTGACCCCTTCGGCCGTGGAGGAATACGTCACCGGCTCCCGGGCTACGGCCTTTCCGCTGCTGCAGTATACGGAGCGGACAGACAAGTTTGCCCAGGGCCTGCTGGAAGGACAGGTGGGCTTACTGGTGGACGGCCTGCCCCTGGGCTATCTGACGCCGGTGAGCCTGTCGGGTTTTATGGAATCTCCGGAGGATCGGGGCATGGATTATGTGTCAGCCTCCTGCGTGCGGGTGCTGCGCTATGCGGCCCTGTTGGTGAGCCTGCTGCTGCCGGCCCTCTATGCCGCCATGGCAGCCTTTCATCAGGAGATGATCCCCACGAAGCTGCTCCAGGCCATCATCGAAAGCAAGCAGCAGGTGCCCTTTCCCACTCTGTTTGAGGTGATCGGCCTGCTGATTGCCTTTGAGATTTTGCAGGAAGCCGGCATCCACCTGCCCCAGTCCCTGGGTCAGACGGTGTCCATTATCGGCGGCCTGGTGGTGGGGACAGCGGCCGTGGAGGCCAAGCTGATCTCGCCTGCAGCGCTGATTGTGGTGTCGGTGGCGGGAATCTGCGGATTTGCCATTCCCGGTCGGGAATTGGCAGAGGCGGTGCGGGTTTGGCGGTTCGGCCTGACTCTCTGTGCATCCCTGGCGGGACTGTTTGGACTGACGGCAGGCCTGATTGCGCTGCTGCTGCATTTGGGCAGTTTGGAATCCTTCGGCGTCAGCTATCTGCGGCCGTTTGACCGGGCGGAAACCGGCGGTGTGGTGCTGCGCAAGCGTCTGGCCGGGGAAAAATATCGGGACGCGGCCCTGCGTCCGCAGGATTTACGGAGGCAGAAATGAAACATCGCACAGTATGGATCGGCCTGACAGCCGCAGCACTGCTGCTGTTGGGGGGGATGCCTTTTAAACGCAGCGATGTGGCCCGGCTTGCGCCGGTGGAGGCACTGGTTGTATCCGTGGAACAGGGACGCGTGGTGCTGGATGGCGGCGACTGCCAAGGCCGCGGCGCCTCCTGGGAGGAAGCATGGCAGGATTTGCAGCGCGGAGCCGAGGGGCAAGTGTTTCTCGGCACGGCGGAGCAGATCGTGCTGACTGGCAGCGCCGTGGAACTCCTGCCCCAGGCCGTAAACAGCGGCGACCTGCGGCCGGCGGCACAGGTTTGTGTTTGCCCCGGGCCTGCACCGGATCCAAAACAGGCGGCAGCCTATCTGTCTGCCCATAAAACCGGCGTCACCCTGCAACGGGTGCAGGCGGCACTGCAGCGTGGAGAGAATTTTGCCTTGCCGGTGCTGATGGAAACGGAAGGGGGACTTCGGCTGTATGCAGCAACCAATCGGTAGACGGCAGCGGTGGGCCTGGATGGCGGCGGGCCTGTCGGCTGTGGTAGGAGTCTGCCTGTGCGGTGTCAGTTGGCTGTGGCTGCTGCTGGGAGGAGCCGCTGCCATGGGATACTATTATTATTTAGACCGGGTTTTGCCGGAGCGGGGTCTGGCGACACAATTGGCCGGAACCCTGGGGTGGCTGGGGAAAATTTTGACTGCACTGACTCTCGTCTGGACCGTAGCTGTCATGGGCTGGGCGGCCGGTCTGGCAGATGCGGCGTTTCCCATGGTGAATGGCTTCCCTCAACTGGGCTGGGTGCTGTTGGCCCTGGTAGCTTGGGGCACTCAAAAAGGATCGGCTGCCTGTGCCCGCTGCAGCGGTGTGCTGTGCCTGTTCCTTTTGGCGCTCTATGGTGTTTTGGTGGCGTTTTCACTGCCGGATGTTCAATGGGTGGAATTACGGCCCCAGGGGGAATGGGACCGGAGCATCTGGTGCCTGGCTCTGTTTCTGATGCCGGCCGGAGTCTGGTATGGCCCATGCGCAGGAGAAAACAAGAAGGGCGGCCGATTGCTGGTGTTTCTGCTTCCGGTCTTTGCTGCGGCGCTGGCAGCGGTGACCGCCGGTGTCCTGACGCAGCCGCTGGCGACAGCACGCCCGGTTCCTTTGTACGATCTGGCCCAGTCTGTCAGTCTGTTTGGCGTAGTGGAGCGTATGGAACCGCTGCTGTCAGCGGCATTGACCATGGGAGTATTTTCCCTGCTGTCCTCTCTGGCCTGCGCCTGCCAGCATTTAGGAGATCAACTGCATCCCTGGAACTGGACTGGCCCAGCAGCCTGCGTTCTGGCAGGTGCGTTGATGTACCCCGTAAAAGCGGTTTCCGGCGATTTCCTGGCAGCTGGAGCCCTGCTGTTCTGGCTTGCAATTCCGCTTTTGGCAACGGCGGTCTCCAAGTCCCCATAGGAACCACGACAGATGGGGGCTCCGGGCTCTTTCTGGTACAAAATCTGGTACCAGAAAAAAGGGGGGGAAAATATGAAAAAAGGGGTTGACAAAAGGGGAAAGGCGTAGTATTATATGCAAGCTGCTTCGAGAGAAGCGCAAAACACGGCGGACAAATGAAGAGAGAAATGAAAAAAGTTCTTGACAAACGGATGAGGCTGTGCTAAAATAAATGAGTTCACTGCCGAGGCGAAAGCGCCGATGAAACAGCGAACCAAACCGGTCCAAACCGGAGTGCACCTTGTAAATTAAACAACGTAAACATGACTAAAAAGCACCTTGGACAATTTTTAAAAGTTGTTCTTGAAGTCAAATTTGATTGCGAGAATAGCCAACGAATTTCTTGAGTATTTGCTGGAAGCAAAGTCTCGAAATGATTTTAGAGGCTGCGGCCTTTAAGATACCATTTTATTGAGAGTTTGATCCTGGCTCAGGACGAACGCTGGCGGCGTGCCTAACACATGCAAGTCGAACGGGGCATATTGGATTGAGGTTTCGGCCAAATGAATTTATGCTTAGTGGCGGACGGGTGAGTAACGCGTGAGCAACCTGCCTTTCAGAGGGGGACAACAGTTGGAAA
>CAMBCW010000125.1 GCA_945864925.1 uncultured Clostridia bacterium | reverse complement strand
CCGCCCGCAGGCGGGAAAATAAAGTTAAACTCTTCAAAATTCCGGGACATGCGCCTGGAATTTTGAACCTTAATCGGGCAAGTGTGCGCCTTTGGCGTGCGCGCAGCCCGATGCAGATTCTTCTTCGTTTCAAGCCTGCTTGAAACGAAAGCGTGTCGAAAAGACTTTTTCGACACGCTGCAGCCAGCGCCTGTTCTGCAGGCGCTGGCTTGATTGGCGTAACGATCAGCCCTTCAGATCGAAGATGCCATGTTTCGCTTCGGAGTAGATGCCCCAGAGCTTCAGCGCAACGCCCAGCTCTTCATACTGCTTGCCGGCCTCTTCCAGGCTGATACCAGCGCAAACAGCGTCAATGCCCTGCCGGAATGCCCGTGCACCAGCAGCGGGGCCCATGGGATGGCCATGGATGGCGCCGCCGGCCGCGATCATGACGTCCTTGCCGAACTTATGGATCACGTCCTCAATGTGACCCTGGGTGGTGCCGCCGCCGGGCATGGGGAATACAGGCTTGATGTGGCCCAGAGGCGCCAGCATCTGGATGCCCATGTTGACAAAGGTATCCATGAGCATGGGGAACTTGCCATAGGGCGTCAGGCCAATGATCATATCCAGGCCAGCCAGACGAGGCAGCTTAGCACCGATCAGAGAAGCGGAAACACCGGACCACTCGCTTTCGTACTGTGCACCTGTGTAGTCACTGTGAGCCAGAATCGGCACATTGATGTTGGGGTCCTCGGTGATGAGGCGGGTGGTGTCCAGACCGCACGCAGCGAAGTTAATCATCAGCGCATTGGCACCGGCGTCCAGCGCACGGTAGGCGTTGTCTCTCATCTGCATGGCAGGCGCAGTGATGTTGAACGCATACAGGGTCTTTTCACCCTTCACTTCATCGGCGCGCTTCAGAGCCTCCATGACAGCCTTGACACGGTCCTCCAGGCGGCAGAAAGGCGGGTCGCAGACCAGCTCGTCGTCCTTGATCACATCCACGCCGCCAACGGCTGCTTCATAGGCCAGCTCCGCAGTCTTATCGGCAGTCAGGCCGATGCAGGGCTTAATCATGTTGTTCAGCAGAGGACGATCCTGCACGCCCAGCAGGTCACGGATGCCCTGTACGCCGAACTTGGGGCCCTTGAACTCAGCCAGGAAGGACTTGGGGAACTGCAGGTCGACGAGCTTGACCTTGCCGGAGGAAGAGATATTACCGATGACCGTGGACAGCATCATGGACAGCTGTGCACCAAAGTTCTGCCAGGGATAGGCAATGCGGATGATGAAGTGGCGCTCTGTAACATCTGCGGGGATGGCAACCTGATAAGCAGGCGCTTCATAAACGCCAACCACGCGGCCGATTGCTCTTTCCCGCACTTCTTCCGTCTCACCAGGAACCTTCAGCCAGGTGCCGCAGGTCTGCTCAATGGCCAGAGCGGCAGCAAACTTGACCATATTGGTGGTCGGCTTGGCGGCGCAGTAATAGGTCGCGATTACGAAACGCTCCGGGTCCAGATTCTCAGGAAACTGCATGATAATCGGATCAACAAACATAGTTATTATCTCCTCGTTTCTTGTTGTTTTGTTTGTGATATTAGCTTACCATGGGGAGTCTGTATTGTAAAAAAGGAAAGATTTTTCCCGATACTGAGATTTTTTTCAATCCGGGCTCAGGCAGTGCCCCCAGCTTATCTGCGGGGCAGCTTCGCCGCCTTGAACTGCCGGACAGCATCGGCCAGAGGCTGCTCAATGGGGATTCTCTCCGCGCTGGATGCTCCCAGGAAGCCCACGGATTCCGTCCGGTCATAGATATACTGGGTGTCCTCCGGTGTGGAGATGGGGCCGCCATGGGCAAAGCAGAGGCAGGTCTTGTTGATCTCACGAATCTTACCGATCAGGGCATTCACGAAGTCCACAGCCTCGTCCAGGGGCGCTTTCTTGCCCGTGCTGCTGGCGTCGTACAGGGCCTGCACACCGCTGAGGTTGGAGCCGGTGGAACCGCCGACGGTCATGCCCAGGTGGCAGATAATGATATCCACATCCGCCTCCGCGGCCATGATGGCAGCTTCCTCGTCATAGGCATAGGCGATGGTGTAGAAGCCCATTTCCTTGGCCAGGATCAGCGTGTCAGTTTCCTTGCGGACGCCCAGGTTCATCGCTTCAATGTCAGCCCGCAGCTTGCCTCTCCAGCCGCCGATGGTGGGATAGTTCATGATGGCGGAGAAGCCCCAGAACTTCAGCTCCTGCAGGAAGGGTTCCATTTCACGGGTGGGGTCGCTGCCGCAGATACCGGCAATCATGGGCACTTCCTTGACAATGGGGAACACACGATGGGTCAGCTGCAGCAGCAGATCGTTGCCGTTGGCATAAGGCATCAGACCGCCGGTCGAGCCCTTGCCATCCATGCGGAAAAAGCCGGAATTGTAAATGCCGATCATATCCGCACCGCCCAGTTCGGCGAATTTCGCAGAAATGCCCGTGCCGGCACCGGTGATCACAATGGGAGACCCAGAATCAATCACAGCCTGCATCCTGGCTTTCATTTCCTCGCGTGTATATTGCTTAGCCATAATTCTCTAACCTCCTGCCGATATCATCTGTGGATTTTTGCGCTCTTGAACGCAGCCACCGTGTCCTGAATGGGCTTTTCGCCAAATTCCATGTTGTTGATGCCAACAAAGCCGACCGCATCCGTATGGTCATACATGTACTGGGTGTCCTCCGGCGTCACCACAGGCACGCCCTGAACAAAGACCAGGATTTCCGGCGCAACTGCCTTCACCTTGGTGGTAATACGGTTGACATAATCAGCAGCCTCTTCCAGTGTCGCGCCGCCCTTTTCCCACTCGACCATGGCAAGGCCCAGAACCAACGCGTCATGGTTGTCCGCCGCAATCTGCATGGCAATTTCCTCGTCATAAGCCAGGCCGAATGTGTAGAAGCCCAGCTCCTTGGCCGTGCGCAGAACCTTCAGCTCCTGCTGCACACCGTAATTGTTCCGTTCCAGGTTGCGGCGGTGCTGGCCGTAGGCAAAGCCGGGAGACGGGAAGTTAATCACAGCGGGGAACCCTTTAAACTGCATAATCTTCAGGAACGGCGTCATCTCTCTTGTGGGATCGCTGCCGATGATACCACCCAGCATGGGGGTTTCCTGGACCACGGGGAAAATCCGGTCCGCCAGGCTCATCATGATGTCGTTTGCATTGCCATAGGGCATCAGGCTGGTGGCTTCCACGCGGCCCAGGCCCAGATAGCTGGAGTTGAACAGGCCAATCATATCGGCGCCGCCCTGCTCCGCAAATTTTGCCGAAATGCCGATGCCGGCGCTGGCAATCACAATGGGTTTCCCCTCCTGGATGGAGCTGTCGAATCTTGCTTTGATTTCTTCACGTGTATATCGCTTTGCCATATACTGTACCTCCCAAAAGTTGTTACCGGCCGTATGCGAAGTACGGGTCCGTCATGCGCGGCCAAGATAGATCTTGCGGATTTCATCCTTTTCCAAAAGCGCCTGCGGCGTTCCGTGGGTGGCAATCTCGCCTTCGGAAACCACATAGGCGTAATCGGCAAACTTCAGCGTCTCACTGGCGTTCTGCTCCACGATTACAATGGTCGTACCCAGCTGGTTGATGCGCTGCACAAAGGAAAATACCTCTTCCACCAGTTTGGGCATCAGGCCAAGAGACGGTTCATCCAGCATCAGCAGCCGCGGACCGCACATCATGCCGCGGGCAATGGCCACCATCTGCTGCTCGCCGCCGGACAGCGTGCCTGCCAGCTGCGAAGAGCGCTCTTTAATGCGCGGGAAAATTTCATACATCTGTTCCAACCGCTGGGCCGCTTTTGCTTTATCCGTTTCCCGGTAAGCACCCATGAGCAGATTGTCCTTGATGCTCATGCGGTTAAACAGGTGGCGGCCTTCCGGCACCAGCGCAATCCCCAGTTCCACCATCTTGTGGGTCGGCATTCTCGTGATATCCAGGCCGTTATACTCAATGCGGCCGCTGGTCGCACGAACCGTACCTGTAATGGTACGCAGCGTTGTGGTTTTTCCGGCGCCGTTGGAGCCAAGAATTGCCACAATTTTTTTATCTTCCACTTCAAAGGAAATATCATGCAGCACTGGCGTGCCATCATATCCGGACTGCAAGTGCTCCGCTTTCAGAATTACCATGTCGCACCTCCCAGATACGCACTGATGACCTCCTCGTTGCTGGCAACCTCAGAAGGAGTGCCCTCCATCAGGAGCTTGCCGCTGTTCAGGACCACCACCTTGTCAGACACATTCATGACGATTTCCATGACATGTTCAATCATCAGAATTGTAATCCCCTTTTGGTTGATCTCACGGATCAGCTCCGTCGCTTCCTGCCGCTCCACACCGGACAGGCCGGCCATGGTTTCATCCAGCAGCAACAGCTTTGGTTCCGTAGCCATGGCTCTGGCAATTTCCAGGCGCTTCTTCTGCAGGACTGTCAGGTTCAGGGCCAAACTGTTGGAAAACTCCTTCAGACCAACCTCTTCCACAACCTCCTCGGCCCGCACTTTCGCGTCTGCCATCTTATGTCTGCACAGGCTGGCAACCAGAACATTCTCCCAGACCGTCATCTCATTCAGAGACTGGGGAATTTGGAACGTTCTTCCCATGCCCATTTTGCAGATGTCAAAGGATTTTTTCTTGGTGATATCCGTTCCGTCAAAAATAATGCTGCCGGAAGTCAGGGAGTGGGCGCCGCTGATGGAGTTGAAGAGCGTCGTTTTACCGGCACCGTTGGGACCGACAATGCCCACGATTTTGTGCCGCTCCACATCAAAGCTGACATCCTGGTTGGCGACCAGGCCGCCGAACCGCTTGGTGGCATTCTTGATCTGCAGAATCGTATCCATTTACTCCGTGCCTCCCTTCGACTTTCTCAGGCTGAAAATGCGTGTGACAGCTTTCCCGTTTTTGCGGAACAGGGAGATAATGCCGCCGGGCATGTAGAGCACGATGAAAATAACCAGAATGCCGTAGACCAGCATATTGAGGCCGCTGTACTCAGAGAAGATGGCTCTGGCATACTCGGAGATAAACGTCATGACAAACGCACCGAGAATCGGGCCGGCGACCGTGCCCAGACCGCCCATGACCACGACCAGGCAGATCATGGTAGACTTGTCCAGCGGCAGCAGGGTGTAGGGATCAACATAGGTGACAAAGGGTGCATAGAGGCTGCCGGCCAGGCTCACAATCACAGCGCTGAGCATATAGGCGAGGATTTTATAGTACGGTGTGTTGATGCCTGCGCTTTGTGCGGAAGTCTCATTGGCTTTGATCGCACGGAGATAATAGCCGAACTTGGACTTGTCCAGGTATTTGGACAGGAGCACCAGCAGCGCTGTAATGGCCAACAGCACATAGAAGAAGGTCTCCTTGTTTTTAAACTGCAGGGAGTACCACTGGCTGTGGGTTTTATCCAGGAACATAATACCGGTGGCGCCGCCCAAAGAGGGCATATTCAGGAAGACAACACGCGCACATTCCGCAACCGCCATGGTCGCAATCAGGAAATACGCGCCATTCAGCCGCAGCAGAGGCTTGCCAAGGACAAACGCAATGGCGGCGGAAATTGCCATGCCAATCCACATGCTGACCCAGGGAGACAGACCGAAGGAATTTGCGCCAATGGCCACTGCATAAGCGCCCAGGGCGTAATACAGCGCATGGCCGTTGGAAACCTGCCCCGCGTAGCCGCCGATGAAGTTCCAGCCGATGCCCATGATGGACCAGATCAGACTCAGAACGACGGTGTTCATGGCAAAATTAGAAGTGATCACCTTGGGAAGCAGAATGCCGACAACCAGGCAAACCACATAGCCAATCCAGAAAATGCGATTGTTTTTCAGCCTTTTGATCATTCCAAATCCCTCACTTTCCAAACAGGCCCTTGGGTTTAAAGGTAACGATCAGCATAAAGATTAAGCAGACAGCCAAATATTTATAAGCCGTGTTCAGGTAGACACCGGTAACCGTGTCGGTAATGCCCATGATCAGGCCGCCGACCAGAGCGCCGAAGGTGGAACCCACGCCGCCGAGCAGCACAGCAATAAAGCCAAACAGCAAGAAGCCAGCACCGGCCGTGTAGTAAACCGGGAAATAATAGGTAATGGCGCAGCCGGCAATCCCAGCCAGAGCGCTGGAGAGACCGAAGGCCACCATGTAAGTCGTCTCGGAGTCAATGCCGACCAGCTCCGCCGCTGCCTTATCCTGGGAGGTCGCCTGAATTGCCTTGCCGATCTTTGTCCGGTTCAGGAGTACATACATGAACGCAACCATAATCAGCGAAATCACCAGAGGCACCAGCTTCTGTTTGCTGATGGTCATAAAGCCCAGATCTATGATCCCGGTAAACGCGAGGTTCTGGACGGTTCTGTACTGACCGCCGAAGAGCATCAGCGTGCCGTAAGTAATGACCATACCCACAGCAAAGGTAATCAGTCTCTGGGACAGGCGCGGACCGCGCAGCGCCCGTGCAATGATGGTACGATAGACGAGACAGCCGAATCCAAACATCGCAATGCCGACGACCGGCACACAAAGCACCGGATCCATACGCAAATACGTGTTGGCGTAATAGGTGATGAACATACCCAGCATCATGAATTCGCCTTGTGAAAAGCTCAAGATACCCATGACGCCCCAAACCAGGGCTATGCCCATTGCAATCATGGCAAGGATCGAACCGTTGACGATGCCTTCCCACAGTGTCTGTATTAATAACATATTTCA
>CAMBCW010000124.1 GCA_945864925.1 uncultured Clostridia bacterium | reverse complement strand
AGACCGATTTTACGGGAGCACTCAGAAACTTACAGCGTTTGGGATACGGATTGCCAGAAGGTGAATTGCCCCGCAGGGGCAAGAGAAGCCACCCTGGGGTGCGTCGCTTTGCTCCTCGCAATGACAGTATTGGATGGAACCCTGTCATAAAAATCCGTGTGCTTACTAAAACCGATCGTCATATTTTTAATTTACCGCGCCGGGCAGTGCATATTTTTTCCGATAGCCGTCCATTTTCTCCCGGAAGGTCTCCCCTGCCGATTGCATGGCCCGCAGATTCTGGTGAATATTCATATCATGGTGCACCAGGTCAATGACACATCCGGCAATATTCGAACAGTGGTCCGAGGTGCGCTCCAAGTTCGTCAGCAGGTCCGACCAGATAAAGCCCATGTCAATGGTGCATGCGCCCCGCTGCAGGCGCTGAATATGATGGGTACGCAGCTGCTCCTTCAGGCTGTCAATCACCTGCTCCAGCGGTTCCACTGCCGCAAGGGCTTCCTCATCCGATTGCTCAAAGGCCCGCAGGGCCAACGCCAGAATCTCCTCCACAGCGTCCGTCAGCACGCGCAGTTCCTGGGCGGCAGCCTGGGAAAAATGCAGTCCTTTTTCCCGCAGTTCCTCCGCTGATTCCAGAATGTTGACGCCGTGGTCCGAAATCCGCTCAAAATCGCCGATGACCTTCAGAAGCATTGCCGCTTCCGCGCTGTCTGATTCGCTGATCTGCAGCGTGCTGAGCTTGACCAGGTAGGAGCCCAGAATATCCTCATAATGGTCGCTTTGTTCCTCCTTCTGCCGGATGGAGGATGCCAGTTCCGGGGTGTAATCGTCCAGAGCCCGGATGGAATCTGTCAGCGCACCGGCGGCGCACTGCGCCATATCAGCCGCCACCACACGGCAGCGCTCCAGCGCCACAGCCGGCGTCGCAAACAGGCGCTCATCCAGTTCCTGCGACGTCTCCGGTGTCTTGGAATCCGGCACCAGTTTTTTCACCAAGGCCTCCAGCAGGCCGCCCATGGGCATCAGCAGTACCGTGCAAAGTACGTTGAACACGGAGTGTGCCACTGCAATTCCCAGCAGAGACGCCGCCTGGTCCAGAAACACAGGATGGAACAAGCTCTTCACAATCCAGAACACAGTCAGCCAAACGGTCGTACCGATGATATTGAAGGACAAATGGACCATAGCAGCCCGTTTTGCATTTTTATTGGCGCCGATGGCGGAGAGCATGGCTGTGACACAGGTGCCGATGTTTTGGCCCATGATAATGGGAATCGCCGCGCCGAAGGTAACCTGTCCCGTGACAGCCAGCGCCTGCAGAATACCCACGGAGGCAGAACTGGACTGAATAATCGCCGTCAAAACTGCGCCGGCAAGAACGCCGAGAATGGGATTGCGGAACATCAAAAACAGATTTTGGAATGCCGGCACATCCTTCAGGCCGGATACCGCCCCGGACATGGTTTCCATGCCGAACATCAGGGTTGCAAAGCCCAGCAGAATCAGGCCCGTGTCCTTTTTCTTTCCGCTTTTGCAGAACATATAAAAGATAATTCCGATCAAGGCCAGAACGGGTGTGAAAGACGAGGGCTTCAGCAGCTGGACAAAGACGTTTTTGCTGTCAATGCCGCTGAGACTCAGCAGCCACGCCGTCACTGTGGTACCCACATTGGCGCCCATGATCACGTTGATGGCCTGCTTCAGTGTCATCAGACTGGAGTTGACAAAACCAACCACCATAACCGTGGTGGCCGATGAACTCTGTATCACGGCAGTTACCGCCAGGCCGGTCAGGAAGCCCATCATTTTCCCTGTGGTCAGCTTGCCCAACAATTTCCGCAGCCCATCGCCGGCCCGCCGCTCCAATGACTGCCCCATAATATTCATGCCAAACAGGAACAGGCATAAGCCGCCGATCAATGTCAATACATGAAAAATATCCATCGTATCTCCCTCATTCACATCGGATTGTTTTTCTCTATCTTAACAATCCCGTGTAAATTCCGGAGAGAAGCCCGTGTAAATTCCATGTAAAATTTTCAAAAACCGACTATTTCTCCGTATAATTGATTTTTTGCAGGAAATCAACTATACTGTTTTCAGATTTGACCCTCCGAGGTGTTTTATGAAACGGCATTCTCATCCGGCAGCATCCCGCGGCACGCTGCCGGTCATTGTAACCCTGGCCTGGCCCACCATGCTGGAGCAGACGATGCAGACGGCTGTGCAATACATCGACACCGCCATGGTCGGCTCCCTGGGCACCCAGGCCACGGCCGCTGTCGGCGCCACCAGCACCGTGGGATGGCTGGTCAACAGTTCCATCTCGGCCCTGGGCGTAGGCTTTCTGGCCTATATCTCCCAGGCCTGCGGCGCAGGTGACCAGGAGCGGGCAGCCAAAGCCTCCGGACAGGCAGCATGGACTGCCCTGGTCACCGGCATTCTGTTTACCATCCTCACCGTCTCCCTCAGCGGCCTGGTTCCGGCCTGGATGCAGGTGGACCCCGCCATCCGGGGCCTGGCCTCCCAATACTTCTTCATTCTCTATCTTCCTATGCTGCCGCGCACAGCCGGAATCCTGTTCGGCACGGTGCTCCGCGCTGCCGGAGACACCAAGGCCCCCATGCGCATGGGAATTCTGGTCAATGTCATCAATGTGGCTCTGAACTTCCTGCTGATCTATCCCACCAGGACCTATGGCTCCATACTCATCCCCGGCGCTGGTCTCGGTGTGACCGGCGCGGCCATTGCCAGCGCTGTGGCTTTCACTGCCGGTGGCCTGTGCATGACCATCGCCGTAGTACGCCATCCGGTCGTTTCTCCCCGGGGCTTCCGCCCGGATTGGCAGGTTCTGCGGCCCTGCCTGCGGGTGGCCCTTCCCAACATGCTGCAGCGGTTCGGCACGTCTCTGGGTTATGTGGTCTTTGCCTCCATGATCAACTCCCTGGGAGAGATTTCCACTGCCGCCCACACCATTGCCAATACGGTGGAATCAGCGTTCTATATCCCCGGTTACGGCATGCAGGCCGCTGCGGCCACTCTGGCCGGCAATGCCGTCGGCGCCCGGGATCGGGACAGCATGAACGCGCTGATCCGCACCATTATACCGCTGGAAGTATCCATGATGGTCATCACCGGAGGCCTGCTCTTTACCTTCGCGCCGGCCATGATGGGTCTGTTTACCAAGGACACTGCCGTGATTGCCCTGGGTGCCGTGGTCCTGCGGATGGTGGCTCTTTCTGAGCCTTTTTACGGCGCATCCATTGTCATCGAGGGCATGCTCCAGGGCATGGGAAAAACCGTCGCACCTTTTGTCTATAACATTTTGGGCATGTGGGGCGTGCGGATTGCCGGCACCTTCGTCTGCACCCAGATTTTGGGACTGGGTCTGATCTCCGCCTGGGCCTGCATGATTGCCCACAATCTGCTGCTGTTTATGCTTTTCAGCCTCCGGGGCCTGCGGGGCGGCCTGCGTCAGGTCTACAGCCAGACCGCCCAGTCTCCGTAATCGCACAGGCCGCTGCCGTGGCAGAGTTTCTCCTGGGCTTGCAGCTCCCGGAATGCGTCCCGCATCCGGCACACCAACTCGGGCCGGATTGTCAGGGCGTGATGGCCGGGGAAAATCCGCTGCGCGGGCAGCGCCGCAATCTTCTCCAGGGACTGCAGGTAGGCCTGCGGATCAGTGGAGGGATAATAGGCAAGCAAGGTATCCTGATACACAAGGTCGCCGGTGAATAAATAGCCCCGTTCGGCTTCCCAGAAGCACAAATGCCCCGGGGAATGGCCCGGCGTATGCAGGGCCTGTACCGCCCGTCCGCCTAAGTCTATGACATCCCCGTCCTCCAGCAGGCGGGTGGGCATCCCCTGGAACATCTGATAGGTTTGAATGTCAAAGTCCTCCGGCGGGTCACAGCGGTCCAGCACCATGGCGCGGACTGCCTCCATGGACAGCGGGAATCCGCCCTGCAGCCAGCTTAGTTCCGCCCGGTGGGCACAAAAGTCAGGATAATATTTGTGTCCTCCGATATGGTCCCAGTGAATATGGGTGGCCGCAGCTGTGACCGGCTTGTCTGTCAGCCTGCAGACCTCCTCCTGAATATTGCAGATTCCCAGTCCCGTATCAATCAGCAGCGCCCGCCGGCTGCCGCACAGCAGATAACAGTGGGTCTCCTCCCAATGGCGGTATTCGCTGAGAATCCAGGTGCTATCATCCACCTGATTGATGGTGAACCAATTCGTTTTCTCCGGCATAGGCGTCTCCTCCTGGCTTGGTTGAACTGGTTTTCATCATACCATTCCCGGCCTGGTTTTACAAGGCTGCGGATGTCCGCTTGAGCATTGACACCAGACGGTTTCTTCTGTATAATAGCTTCGCGAAAGATTGTGAAGGTGTGGTTTTTCTATGAGTATGATTGAATTTGACGAGTATAAAGTAAAGCTTACGGGTCTGCGTCCCAAGCTGGACGGGCTCTCCGATTCCCTGAATTTGGGCGTCTGCCGGGAGGAGCTGGAACGGCTCCATGCCCAGATTGAATCCGACGGTTTCTGGGACAACCAGGAGGTTTCCCAAAAGGTTATGAAACGCGCCCGCCAGTTGGAGGCCAAGATCGAACGCTATCACAAAATGGTGAGCCAGTGGGAGGATCTCATGACCATCTGCGAAATGGCCATGGAAGAAAATGATGAATCCATGCTGGAAGAGCTGCAGAGCGGCTATGCCGAGCTGGAGGAAAAGATGGAAGAGGCCCGGCTGGAAACGCTGCTCACCGGAGAGTACGATGCCAACAATGCTCTGGTGTCCTTCCAGGCCGGCGCCGGCGGCACCGAGGCCCAGGACTGGTGCCAGATGCTCTACCGCATGTATACCCGCTGGGCGGAGCGTCACGGCTTCACCTATAAGATTCTCGACTATCTGGATGGCGATGAAGCCGGCCTCAAGTCTGCCAGCATCATGATCGAAGGCACCAACGCCTACGGCTTTATGAAGAGCGAGTCCGGCGTTCACCGCCTGGTGCGCATTTCTCCCTTCGACGCTGCCGGCCGTCGGCACACCTCCTTCTCCGCCGTGGAAGTGATTCCGGAAATTACGGATGATGTGGAAGTGGAAATCCGGCCCGAGGACATCGAGATGCAGGTCTACCGTTCCTCCGGCGCAGGCGGCCAGCATATCAACAAGACGTCCTCCGCTGTCCGTCTGATCCACAAGCCCACGGGCATCGTGGTCTCCTGCCAGACCCAGCGCGATCAGTTCCAGAATAAGGAAACCTGTATGCGCATGCTGCGCTCCAAGCTGATGGAAATCAAGGAGCGGGAGCATTTTGAGAAGATCTCGGATATCAAGGGCGTCCAGCAGAAGATCGAATGGGGCAGCCAGATCCGCAGCTATGTGTTCATGCCCTATACCCTGGCCAAGGACACCCGCACCGGCTACGAAATGACCAATATCAACGCAGTCATGGACGGTGATCTGGACGGCTTCATCAACGCCTACCTGACCTGCGCCGCTACCGGCCAGTGGGCTACAAAATAAAGCAAACTTTCTGGAAATTTTAGTTGCATTGCCGAAACTTCTGTGGTATCATATATTTTGCTATGTGAAATCGAGCCCTTCGGGGACTGTATCTCGGCCCGCCGTTTGCCGGAATAACGGCCGTCAATAGACGCTTGGGAGGAAAAATGAACGTTCTGCATATCATTCTCACCATCATCCAGGTGATCTGCTCCATTGGTCTGGTCGTGATTGTCATGCTGCAGACCGGCAAAGACGGTCTGTCCAGCACAATTACCGGCTCCTCCGAGGGCTTCATGGCCCGGAACAAGGGCACCAGCAAGGAAGCCAAGCTGGCCAAGCTGACCAAGATTGTCGCCGCTGTGTTTCTGGTCCTGACCTTTGTGCTGAACCTGTTCTAAGAGGATTAGACATGACAGATAGAAGTCCCCGGGCTTTTTTAGCTCGGGGACTTTTTGTTGGGCACATTCTGTCGCCTAGCCATACTGCTCCATCATATACAGAGAAGCCCGGTCCTGCACCCGACGGGCTACCTCCTCCGCCGTGGCGTTCCCCTCAAACATGGCATCGGCCTCCTCCAGGATGATGTTCATCACTGCTTCGTCATAGAATCCCATTTGGCCGTACGCTCTGATCCTCTGAAGAAGATTGTTTGCATCCATGCGTACGAGATCCTGATAGTTTGAAAGGGAATCGCATGTCTGGGCAACCATTAGCTGATATTTTGTCAAGTCACACGGGAAGCCTGGATGATTCTGATCCATGCGGGGATGCTTCAATATGTATTTTAGCAATTCCCAACAGCCCTGTGGCTGGCTTGTCCTGCTACAGATTCCAATTGGCATCTGTAGGACGAGCCTGCCGCCGCTTTCCCCATCCGGCGCAGGCCAGCCTATGTATACCAGTTCCGCGCCATCTGTTATGGTTCTGTTGTATGCCAGATCCTCGACTGAGGCAGCCCACTCTGCGCAGAAGAGCAGCTGACCGGCGGCTATCCGTTGAGACGCAGTCTGAAACACACCATCTTTCCATGCTTCTGTATCGTTTTTCTCTGAATCATAACTGCCGACCCGGCAGGCAGCTGCTAGGATCTCCACAAACTCTTCATTGTCAAAGCTGCAGGTACCCATCTCCAGATCCATGGCATTCGGAAGGTAACGTACCGCCAGACGTTCCACAAAATTTTGCGGTGTCATATGGTAAATCATTTCAGTCCCATCGTCCAGTGCAGCCTCCATTTCCAGATATGTCTGAATATCCCACTTTTCTATATCGTCTTTGGTTTCCGGCAGACATTTGACCGTATCCAAAATAAACCTTGGCGCAATCAGGTACATCCTGCCGTATTCGTGCAGTGCATTCCAGATAACCAGGTTTTTCTCTGTTACGCCCGGATCCCCGCTGTCTCTTATACACATCTCCGAGCCCACGAGACGTAGAGGAATCTCG
>CAMBCW010000123.1 GCA_945864925.1 uncultured Clostridia bacterium | reverse complement strand
CAGCCCGATGCAAGTTCTGATCGTTTCAAGCAAGCTTGAAACGAAAGCGTGTCGAAAAGACTTTTCGACACGCCGTACCCCATGTCTCTGCGGAGACATGGGGTTGCGGCTTTGTTCAGCATGTATTATAATGGAACCATCCTGACGTATGGAGTTATGGTCATGATCTATCTGGAACGCTTTCGTCTGCCCGATCAGGATCAGGAGGACGCTTTCCTCTCCGGAATTCGCCGTACCTGCTATCCCACCCGGTATCCATTTCACGTCTTTCGCTACCGCCGGATGCCGGAGCTTGAATTTGAACCCGTTACGATCCTGGCAGGGGGAAACGGCAGCGGAAAGAGTACGCTGCTCAACGTCATGGCGGAAACTCTGGGCCTGCGGCGAACAGCGGTCTACAACCGCAGTCCGTTTTTTGAGGATTATACTGCCCTGTGCCGCTGCCGGGTCACGGGAAACGGCATTCAAAACGGCAGGATCATCACCAGCGACGATGTATTTGACTATCTGCTGAATATCCGGTGTCTCAATGAGAATCTGGACAATCAGCGGGAACGGCTGCTGGCGGAATACCGGGATCTGCGGTATTCTCAATTTCAGCTGCATTCCCTGGAGGACTATGAGGAGCTGGCCAGGCATGTGGACGCCGCCCGGCGTACCGGCTCGGATTATGCCAGAACCCGTCTGATGGAGAGTGTGCCGGAGCAGTCCAATGGAGAGAGCGCCCTGCGTTTCTTCACTGAGGCCATCGGGGAAAACGCCCTGTATCTGCTGGACGAGCCGGAAAACAGCCTGTCGGCCGCCCGGCAGCTGGAGCTGCAGACCTTCCTTGCGGATTCTGCCCGCTTTTATGGCTGCCAGTTTGTAATTTCCACCCATTCCCCCTTCCTACTGGCGATTCCCGGCGCTAAAATTTATAATCTGGATGCTACACCGCCTGCGGTCTGCCGGTGGACGGAGCTGGAAAACGTGCAGGTCTACCGGACATTTTTTCGGCAGCGGGAGAAAGATTTTATACAGGAGGACGTCCCATGATTGTGTATTTTTCCGGAACAGGCAACAGCCGCTATTGTGCTGAGAGGATGGCCCAACAGTTGGACGATGAGGCGGTGAACAGCTTTCACTTTCTGCGCGACGGCATTGCAGCAGAGCTGATCTCCGGCAAGCCCTGGGTTTTTGTGACGCCCACCTATGCCTGGCAGCTGCCGCGGGTGTTTCAGGAATTTCTCCGCACCGGCAGCTTTTCCGGCAGCCGGGACGTCTACTTCGTGATGACCTGCGGCAGTGAGATAGGCAATGCAGAAGCGAGGATTCGGGCGCTGTGCAAGGAAAAGAATTGGAATTTCCGGGGGCTGCTGCAGGTGGTCATGCCGGAAAACTATGTGGCCATGTTTCCGGTTCCGGATGCTGCAGAGGCCAGAGAGATCATCGCGGCTGCCCGGCCGGTATTGGAGGCGGGCATTGCCTGCATCCGCCAGGGCCAGGACTTTCCGGAGCATCCTGTGGGACTGGCGGACCGGATGAAAAGCGGCCCGGTCAACCGGATCTTTTACCGCCTGTTTGTCAAAGCGGGCGCGTTCCGCGTCACCGACGCCTGCACCGGCTGCGGAAAATGCGCGGCATCCTGTGTCCGGAACAACATCCGGATGCAGAACGGCAGGCCCGTTTGGTCAGACTGCTGTACCCACTGCATGGCCTGCATCTGCGGCTGCCCGTCCAAGGCGGTGGAGTACGGCAAAAAGAGCCAGGGCAAGCCGCGCTACCAGGGCCCAGCCTACCGGCCCTGAGGGCGCGGCAGGTCTTTGTCTCCCGTGGCCGGATTGTTCAGCAGCCGGCCTTCTTCTGAAAAGCGCGATCCGTGGCAGGAGCAGTCCCAGGAGTGCTCCTGCCTGTTGTATTTCAAAGCGCAGCCCATGTGGGGGCAGCGGGGGGTGGTGGGAGTCAGCAGACTGCAGACAGCTTCGGCCGCATTGAGCGCCAGCTGCGGGTGCAGGATGCTTCTGGACGGGGAAAACACAGAAGCGTATGGGTTGTCCCGGCCGAGGATCCGGTCGGTCAGCACCATGGCAGACACCATGGCAGAGCTCATGCCCCACTTGTTGAAGCCGGTGGCCACATAGAGGTTTGGTGTACGTTTGGAATAGGGTCCGATATAGGGGATTCCGTCCAGGGACGTGCAATCCTGGGTGGCCCAACGTCCCACTTCCTGTGCCTGAGGATAAAACCGGCGGGAAAAGGCCGAAAGCGGCTGCCAGCCATTGGTGTGCTTGCCGGTCCGGTGTCCGCCGCCGCCCAGCAAAAGCAATTCTCCGTAGTTTCGGAAGGACAGGCCGGTTTTGGATTCGTCCACATAACACCCGTTGACCGTGGGCGCATTCTGCAGGGCCAGCACATAGGAGCGGTGCTGGTACAGCTTGAGAAAATATCCGCCGTGTTTGTTCAGAAAGGGGAAATGGGTGGCGACAATGATGTGATCCGCCTGAATGTCTCCATGGTCCGTAACAGCCCGGCCGGGCATCAGTTCCAGAACCCGGGTGTGCTCGTAAATCTGCAGCTTGGACGCCCCGGCGGCGGCAAATTTCAGGGGATGGAACTGGGCCTGATGCGGGAATTTCACGGCGCCGGCCACGGAGAAGGGCAGAGGCAGATTGGCGGCAAAGGAAACCGGCGCGCCGATTTCCTCCAGGGCCTGCAGCTCCCGGTCAATGGGCTTCCGGCTGTCCCGGGCGTAGACGTAGGTATTGGTTTCCTCAAAATCGCAGTCAATGGTTCGGCAGAGCGCACGATACTGCCCCAGAGCGGCCTCCTGGGCCTCCAGATAGAGCTTTGCCGTCTCTTTGCCGTAGGTCTGCAGCAGCTTGCTGTAGATCAGACCGTGCTGGGCCGTAATTTTTGCTGTGGTAAACCGTGTGACGCTGCTGCAGATGGTGTCGGCCTCTGCCACAACGGCGTCCACACCCTGGCTGGCCAGCCGGTGGGCGCAAAGAAGCCCGGCCAGACCGCCGCCGATAATCAGGACGTCCGCCTTTCGCGAGTCCTGCAGCGGGGGAAAAGAAGGGAGCTGCACAGTGTCAAGCCAGATCGAATGCATGAAACCACCTCCCGGCCAGTATGCCCCGGCCGGGAGGTGGTTATGTATTGGATCAGCGAATAAAATCTGTTCTTGCGCCGCGGTCGGGCTCCGGCGGCATGATACCGGCTGCTTTGCCGGCCTCGATGCACCGCAGCAGCCAGGCCATGTTTTTGCCCAGATTGCGCATGGTCTGCATGCCCTCCAGATCCTGGGCAGCTTCCTGCCCCCGGCCGTTGCCGCCGTGGACCATGTTCCAGTAGGTGGAGGAAACAATGGGCATTTGGTTGATGGTGAAGTATTTCTGAATTTCATCCAGCGTCGCAGTGGTGCCGGCCCGGCGGGCGGAAGCAACGGCTGCCGCCGGCTTATGCGCCAGGAACTGGCCTCCGGTGTAAAACAGCCGGTCCATAAAACTGATGAGCGTTCCGTTGGCGGAGGCATAATAGACCGGGCTGCCGAATACAAACCCATCTGCCTCCCGGCAAAGGGCCAGGATCTCGTTCAGACCGTCTTCTTTGCCCAGTACGCACTGGCCCGTTGCCTTGCAGCCGCCGCAGGCGGTGCAGCCGCGGAAGGCTTTGGATCCGATCTGCAGAATTTGGGCTTCAATGCCTGCCGTTTCCAACTCTTTGGCCACTTGAGACAGAGCGTTGAAGGTGCAGCCGTCTTTGTGAGGGCTGCCGTTGAACAGTAAGACTTTCATAGGGCTTTATCCTTTCTCCAGCAGGGCTTTTGCCTTGCGGGCCACAATGATTTCCTCGTTGGTGTCCACCACATAGATCCGCACCGGGCTGCCGTCCCGGGAGAGATCCATGCCGCCCCTGGCGTGAGCGTTCTTCTCCGGATCCAGCTGCACGCCCAGACATTCCAAGCCCTCCAGAGCCATACCCCGGACCGTGGCGCTGTTTCGGCCGATGCCGCCGCCGAAGACCACGGCGTCCAGGCATCCCATGGCCGCCGTATAGGCGCCGATGTACTTTTTGATTCCGTAGGCGTAGGCCTTTACGGCATTTTGACAATGCACATCGCCTGCCTGAGCGGCCTGGTCAATGTCCCGCAGGTCATTGGATACGCCTCCGGACAGTCCGTACAGGCCGCTCTTGGTCTGCAGCATGGTTTTAACCTCCTGCAGGCTCATGCCGCATTCCTCCACCAGATAGAAGATGATATAGGGGTCCATATCTCCGATGCGGTTATTCTGCAGCACGCCGCACTGCAGGCCCATACCCATGGTGGTGTCGATGCTGACGCCGTTTTTCACGGCGCACAGGCTGCCGCTGCCGCCCAGGTGGCAGCAGACCAGCTTCAGATCCTCCCGTCCCATGGCTTTGGCTGTCCAGGTGGACAGATACTCCAGGGAGGCCCCGTGAAAGCCATAGCGCCGGATGGCATACTGCTCCGAAAGCTCGATGGGGATGGGATAGAGATAGGCCTCCGGCGGAATCTGGGCGTGAAACGCCGTCTCAAAGGCACCGATCATGGGTGTTGCCGGCATCAGGGACTGAAATTGCCGAATGGCGGCCAGATAGGGCGGATTGTGGGCCGGCGCCACAGCATTGAAATCGGCCATGGCCTGCAGCACATCCTCCGTCAGGAACTGCACGCCCGTGACCCCTTTGGCGTGGACGACTTTAAAGCCCACGCAGGCGATTTCCTCCAGAGTTTCAATGCAGCCGGCCAGAAGATGCTCCAGCATGGCGCAGATGGCCTCCCGGTGGGTCGGGAAGACGGCCTCCAGCTGCACGCTGTCGCCGGTGCGGTTGTTCCGGTGATAAAACAGGCTTCTGGCGCCGCCGACCCGCTCCGCGCCGCCGGCGGCCAGAACCTGCTCGCCATGGGCCATGTCAAACAGCTGATACTTCAGTGACGTGCTGCCCACGTTGCAGACGAGAATGTTCATAATGCACCCTCCGAATTCTTTTTTCTCTATTCTATCAAAAGAAGCCGGGGAAAGAAAGAGTCTCTTTTCCGCTTATTCCGAAACCAGCGTCTGGACCAGGGCCTGCATTTCCTTTCTGGAGGAAACGCAATGTGCCTTCTGGAGCAGCGCGGACTGCGCAGACGCCGGAAGATTGGAAAATACGGCCATGGCCTGTGGATTCTGCGCCAGTGCCATGCCAAAGCCCAGGGGTAATTCCTCTTCTCTGTTCATGGTCAAAGATCCTCCAGATCGGCTGCCGGAATGTCGTTTTCCACATTATCCCGGGCCAGATCTGTGTCCAGGACGGGATAAACTTCCGGGATAGGACGTTCCTTTCGGCGCCGGTTGGGGCCGGCCTTTTGCATTTCCGGATTCTGTTTGTTCAAACAAATCACCTCTGCTGTAGCTTGTCCGTCGGGACCCGGATTATTCGCCGGGCAGCTTCAGGCTTTGCTGCTCAAGGCTTGCAGGTTTATTTTGCACGCATTATAATACATGGAAAGGAGTTGATTCTGATGACAGAACAGGAAATTTTGAAAATGGCTGCAGACGCTGGTTTCTCGGCGGCCCTGATTCCAACGGCAGAGATTCCGGTTGACGCAAAATACCGGGCTTTCTGCGAAGAAAACCGCTGCGGCAACTATGGTGCCAATTATGCCTGTCCGCCGGACTGTGGGACACCGGAAGAGATGCACCATCGGCTCCTGACGGCAGATCAGGCATTGGTGCTTCAATCCGTCCGGGATATTCCGGGCTACGGCACGCCCGAAGTTTTGACTGCCAGATCACAGCATACCGCTGCCATACGACGGTTCATGACGGATTTGCGCCGTCTGGGGTATGATGTCTTTGGCGTGGGATATGGCGGCTGCAGCTTGTGTGATCCCTGCAGGCGGAAGCAGAACCAGCCGTGCGCCTTTCCGGATCTGTGTATGAGCTGCCTATCTGCCTACTGTGTGGATGCAGCGCTGCTGGCAGAACGCTGTGGTCTGGCTTTTGACTGGAATCCCCGCAAACTCTATCTGTTCGGCATGATTGTCTTTCGTCACGCTGACGTTTCCGGCGTATAAATGTGTAAAATCCCCCTGAGGCGATGCCTCAGGGGGATTCGGCTATAACAACCGGTTTACATCATAAAACCAAGGACCAGGTACAGAACCAGAGAGACGGCTGCGTAAATCAGCACATAGGGAATCTGGGTTTTCACATGGTCTATGATATCGCAGCCTGTGGTGGCGCAGGACATGATGGTAGTGTCCGAGATAGGGGAGCAGTGGTCGCCGAAGATTGAACCGCCGAACACAGCACCGGCCACCAGGGGAATGCTGGTCCCCATGTTGATGGCCATGGGCAGGCAGATGACAGACATAATGGCCATGGTTCCCATGGAGGTGCCGGTGGCGAAGGACAGCAGCAGGCACAGCAGGAAGGACAGTGCCGGCAGCAGAGCCGGGCTCAGAAGCCCCATAAACACGGAGGTCAAATAGTTGCCGGTATCCAGATCCTTGACCAAGGTACCCATGGTGAAGCCGAACAGCAAAACGCCCGCCACAGACAGCATGGTGCCCATACCCTTGAACATTTCGCTGATGACCTGCTCCACGGTAAATATCTTCTCAGCGACACACATAATGGAGATCACCAGCACGGCGATGATGCAGCCCCAGAGCAGACTCTGCATACCCGCGCCCTGGGTGGGGTTGCCGTTGCCCGTTACGGTGAGCACTGCCAGAATGGTGAGAATCAGCGCGGCCATGGGGATCAGCATGTTCTTGGCCCGGGGCTTTGCATCAGCTACGGCGCCATCAACCTGGCTCAGAGCACCGCTATGTCCCGGTTCGTCCAGAGCGCCGGTTTCTTCCGCCCGCTTTTCAGCCTTTCGCATGGACCCGATGTTGATGTTGAAAAGGGCCACAACCAAGGCTGTCTCTTATACACATCTGACGCTGCCGACGATATGCAGTGTGTA
>CAMBCW010000122.1 GCA_945864925.1 uncultured Clostridia bacterium | reverse complement strand
CAGTGCACCCATCAGGGGAGCCAGGATGCCGGCGGTGGTGGTGATGGCCACAGTGGAGGAGCCCTGTGCGCTCTTCAGAATAGCGGCCAGCAGGAACGGGAACAGAATACCCACAGCTTCCAGGGCGCCGGCATTGGCGGTGATGTAGTTCACCATGTCGGAGGAAGCGATGACCTTGCCCAGGACGCCGCCGGCAGCGGTGACAAACAGGATGGGGCCAGTGGTCTTGAGGGTATCGTTGGTAATCTGATAGAAGTTGCCTATCTTCTTGGCGGTGGCCAGCTGAATGACACCAAAAACGGTGCCGACCATCAGAGCGATGACGGGCTTGCCCAGGAAGGTGCACAGGTCCGCGCCGAAGCCGGTCCAGCCGGCCATGGAAGAAATGGAGCCCAGGGCCATCAGGACGATGGGGACCAGGATGGGAGCCAAGGCGTTGAAGCCATTGGGCAGCTTGCCATACTCCGCCACCAGTTCTTCATAAGTCTTGGTGACCAGGCCATTGTCGGCCACTTCGTCCGCGCTCTTGACCTTCTTGCCGATGAACTTGGCATAGACCAGGCCTGCAATCAGCGGCAGAATGGAGGCCAGGACGCCCATGCCCATGACCAGCAGCAGGTTGTCACCGATGCCCAGGGTATTGGCGGCGGCAATGGGGCCGGGCGTGGGGGGAATGAACACATGGGAGATGTACAGGCCAGCGGACAGTGCCACGGTCATGGCCACGCTGGAAGTGCCGGTGCGGCGGACCAGAGCTCTGCGGATGGGATCCAGGATCACGAAGCCGCTGTCACAGAACACGGGAATGGATACAACCCAGCCCATAAGCTCCATGGCCAGCTCGGGGTTTTTCTTGCCCACAACCTTAATAACCATGTCCGCCAGCTTCAGAGCTGCGCCGGTCTGCTCCAGAATGGAACCAATCAACGCGCCGAGAATGATGACAATGCCGATGGAGCTGAACGTGCCGGAGAAGCCGGCGCCGATGACATTCGCGATGTCCACCAGCGGAATGCCAGCCACCAGAGCCAAAATCAGGGAGACAGCCATGATGGACAGGAAGGGATGAACCTTGAATTTGGAGATCGCCACGATCATGACAACGATTGCCAGAACAAAGACGATTATGAGGGGTAAACCTGTCATTTTTGAATTCCTCCTACCAATTTTCTGAGCAGAATGCCCAAGCCGATGCCTGCGGCCCTCTTCTCTTCTGGTACTATTCTACAGCATACAGGAGAAAAAATGCTATGTTTTTGATGCCGCAAATTTCGTCGAATGATTGGTATGGAGAACAATGCCGCCTCGTTCTCTGGTTTACTTTTGTACTAAAGCAACAAACCGCCCTCATTTTCCAGATCTCGGAAGAACAGCGCCGCCAAATACAAGGCAGGCGCGTTGCTGGGCTTCCGCACATCCAGGTCCGTCAACTCCGCCAGGCGTTTGAGCCGATACTGCAGGGTGTTTTTATGGACATACATGGCGTCCGCAGCAGCGGCCAGGGAGCCCTCCGCCGCGAAATACGCCTCCAGCAGCACCGTACATTCCCGCATCTGGGTGATACTGCAGCCGGGATAGATCTTCCGCAGATATTCCACCTTGACCTTCCGGGGGATATGGTCCAGCAGCAATTCCGTGCTGAGCGTCTCATAGGAGACAATGGGGTCCTTGCTGTGGGATGCGGCCCTCCAGGCCCGGTTGGCCTGAAGATAGGCGGCATGGACATCCTCCGCCGCACCGTCAATGCCCACCAGAAGCTGCGTCTGGAATTGCTCCCGGATGTAGGCTGCCAGTTCCCGGGAAATGTCCATCAGTTCTTCTGTGCTGCGCCTGGGCAGCAGGACAATCTGACGGGCTGCATTGCGCAGAATAATGCTGCTCTGGAACCGGGATACAAAGCCGTTGACCGCGATTTCGAGCCGCTCAATAAACTGCTGGCCCTCCAGGGTGCCGGTATAGTGTTCCAGGTGGCCCACACTGAGCACCAGGCACCGGCGGGGGATGCGGATGTCAATGCCGATGGCAAAGCCACGCTCCGAGAGGGACTGGGCGCTGCTCACGCCCTCTCCCAGGATCCAGTCCTCCAGAAAGCGGCTGCGCACCCGCAGATCATAGCGCTGGGCATCCAGGGCAATCCGCTCCCGGATGAGAATCTCCGCCATTTTCTTGACAATCTGGCCATAATTGATGACCTCGTCATAGGCTCCGGTGATGCCGATCACACCCTCCACCTGGCCATCCACTTCGATGGGCAGGTTAATGCCCTGGCGGACCATGGGAATCGCACGTTCCAGCTCCGGGGTGATGTACAGCTCCTTCAGGTGCCGGGTGATGATCTCGTAAGCGCCCTCGTGGAAGTTCCCAATGCGGGAGGGATCATTGCTGGCTACAATATGGCCGGTCTCATCCATCAGGTTGATATTCTGCCGGACCAATTTGCCGATTTCCTCCACAATCTGCTGGGCGCTGGATTTGGATATCTTCATAGCCCTTACCCGGCCGTCAACTCAAAGCGGGTAAAGCTGTCAAAGCTCTCGCCGGCCCGCAGAACACAGGTGGGCCAATCCGGATGGTGGATGCAGTCGGGGAAGTGCTGGGTCTCCAGACAAAACGCACTGCGCAGGCCATACCGGGCGCCGCCCTTGCCGGTGCGGGGCGTCAGGGCATTGGACGAATAGAACTGGATACCGGGCTGGTCCGTGGTAATGGTCAGGGTAATGCCGGTTTTTTCCGAACGCGCCACCGCTGCGGGGCTTCTGCTGAGCACAAAATTGGAATCATAGCCGCTGCTCCGTTTCACACAGGGCTCCTCATTGTCCACGGCGTCTCCGATCCGGCGCTCAGTCCGGAAATCCATGGCTGTACCTGCTACAGGGACAATCTCCCCCGTCGGCAGGCAGCCCTCTCCGCCCAGCGTAAAGTGATCCGCTCCCAACTGAAGCAGCTGGTCGTAGACCGTGCCCTGGCCGTCCAGGTTGAAATAGCTGTGGTTGGTCAGGTTCAAAATAGTGTCCCGGTCGGTTTCGGCATGATACCGCAGTTCCAGGCTCCGGCCCTGCCAGGACACCGTCACCGTCACCTGCAAGGTACCGGGATAGCCCTCTTCCCCGTCGGGGGAGGTCAGAGAGAAACGCACTGCGTTTTTCAACTCCTCCGCTGCCCAGATTCGCTTGTCAAAGCCCTTCCGGCCGCCATGGAGATGGTTTGCACCGTCATTGGCCGCCAGCGTATAGGTCTCTCCGTTGAGGCAGAACGACGCACCGCCGATGCGGTTGGCAAAGCGGCCGATGGTAGCGCCCACATAGCCGCTGTTCCGCACATACTCCTCCAGGGTGTCATAGCCCAGAACCACGTCCACAGGGTTCCCGTCCCGGTCCGGCACAATCAGGCTCCGGATGGTCACACCGTAATCCAGTATCTCAGCCCGGAGGCCTTCCTCCGAAACCAAAGTCCAACTGGTGACAGCAGCACCGTCGGCCAGGGTGCCAAAGGGGTGTTTCAAGATCTGCATGGTTGTTTCTCCTCTTATTTTTCAAAAATGGCAGCTGCATCCTGCAGCAGCCGGCGGATCTCCAGCTTTTGGGGACAGATCTGCTCGCATTGACCGCATCCGACGCAGTCAGAGGCCTTGCCCTTATCCTTGGTCAGACTTCCGTAGCCCCAGCCCGGCTCCAGATAGGTCTTTTTCCGGTTGTAGAGCCGGAAGATATCCGGAATGGGGATCTGCTGGGGGCAGCCGTCGGTGCAGTAGCGGCAGGCTGTGCAGGGAATGGTCTCCTGTTTCAGAATGACCTCCCGCACCCGGACCAGGGCAGCTTCTTCCGCCGCCGTCACGGGCTGGAAATCCGACATATAACCAATATTGTCCTCCACCTGGGCCAGGTTGCTCATACCGCTGAGCACCGTCAGAATTCCCTCCTGGGACGCGGCATAGCGGATGGCATAGCTGGCAGGGCTGCCGCCCCCCAGCTCCTCAAGAATTTGGCCGGCCTCCGGCGGCAGATCCGCCAGGGCGCCGCCTTTCACCGGCTCCATGACCAGCACCGGCTTGCCATGGCGGCGGCAGACCTCGTAACACCGGCGGCTCTCCACATTGGGGTTGACTTCGTCCAGATAGTTGAACTGAATCTGGACCACTTCCAGCTCCGGATGCTCCGTCAAGATCCGGTCCAGCATCTCCGGCGTGTCATGGAAGGACATGCCCACATGGCGGATTTTCCCCTCCTGCTTCCATTCCTGCAGAATGGCGAAGGCGTTGCAGGCCGTGTATTTCTCATAGTTGCCGCTGTTGACGCTGTGCAGCAGGCAATAATCGAAATAGTCCACACCGCAGGCCTCCAGCTGGGAGGTCAGCAGGGGGCGGATATCGGCTTCCGTCTCGAAAAGCGGACTGGTGAGCTTATCCGTCAAACTGTATTGCTCCCGGGGATACCGGCTGGTCAGGCAGGCCCGGATGGCCTGTTCACTCTTGCCGCCGATGTAGTTATGCGCTGTGTCAAAATAGGTGAAGCCTGCCGCCAAAAAAGCGTCCACCATTTTGGAGAATTGTTCCAGATCCACTTCTCCGTTTTCCAGCATAGGCAGCCGCATGCAGCCAAATCCAAGTTTTTTCATAAGCGCCTCCTGTGTTTTTCTTTTATTATATCACATGGCGGAAAAAATGGAAGTATTTGCAGATCCGCGTTGTTTGTGATATGATAATGCAAGTTTTTCTTTGGAGGTACTTATGAACGAACGAGAAGTATCGGAGCTCCGCCGCCGGTTCCGGGCGGATAAAAGCAACCTGACAAAAATCTGCGGCTGCTACGTCAGCGACAAGGGGGAAATCCTCACCCAATTCACCGCTTCCATGGCCACCATGCTGGACGATGAAAAGGAAAAGCTGCTGGCCGTTCTGAAAAAGGCCCTGTCCGGCGGACTGGGCAAAAATCTGCTGGACATCTCCTTCCCCACCAAGCAGGTGGTGGAAGGCGCGGAGCACAAGCTCCTGTCGACCCTGCGGGACTCCCGGCTGGAGGATGAGGCTGCCGCCGGGCAATTCTTTGAAAAAGCCATCGCCGCCGTGTCCATGGATACCAACTATCTGATTCTTCTGGCCCACGACGCCTACGATGTGCCCTTCCGCGGCAAGGACGGCGGACGGTTTGACGAAGGTTCCGACCAGGTGTTTTCCTACATCCTGTGCAGCATCTGCCCGGTGAAGCTGAGCAAATCCGGCCTCAGCTTCCACGCCCAGGAGCAGGCCTTCCACAACAGCAAGACCGATTGGTTGGTCTGTCCGCCGGAGATGGGCTTCCTCTTCCCGGCCTTCGACGACCGCAGCACCAATCTCTACGGCGCTCTGGCCTATACCCGCAATGCCGCAGACAACCATCCGGACTTCATTCAGACCGTTTTCGGCGCCGAGCCGCCCATGGCCGCCGGGGAGCAGAAGGAAACCTTCCAGTCCATCCTGGGCAGCTCCCTGGACACCGACTGCAGTCTGAAGGTGGTGCAGGCCGTCCACGCCCAGTTCAGTGATATGATCCAGGAGCACAAGGAGAGCCGGGACAAGGAGCCTCTGGTTATCTCCAAGCCGGAGGTCAACCATGTGCTGAAAACCTGCGGCCTGTCAGAGGAGCGGGTCCAGGCCTTTGACGACAGCTTCGACCAATCCTTCGGCGCCCACGCGGACCTCAGCCCCAAGAATCTGGTGGACACCAACAAATTCCTGGTCAACACCCCCGATGTGAAAATCCAGGTGGCCCCGGACAAACGGGATCTGGTGGAAACCCGGGTTCTGGGCGGCGTCAAGTACATCCTCATCCGCGCCGAGGAAGGCGTGGAGGTCAATGGCGTCCCGGTGGAAATTCAATAATCGCGAAACCGGATTGCCAGAGCCGAGCCGGCATGGCAATCCGGTTTTCTATGTCTCACTGGGCGCCCTCCGTGGCATTTTCCCGCTCAAATTCGTAGATTTTCTGCACCGCTTCCCTGTGCCCGATGATGAACCAGAGGATACCAAGGAACGAAGTCCCGGCAAAGAGCAGGGTCACATACCGGTAAGGCAGCAGCTCTCCCAGGGCGCCGGCCAACAGCTGCACCGCCAGCACAGCCATGGACATGATCACGCCGATGAGGCCATTGACTCTGGCCCGCATGTCCGGCGGCAGATAGCTCTGTACTGCCGCGGAGCGCAAGGTGGCCGTGTTGACACCCAGGAACCCGCAGAGAAACCGCAGCACCAGCATCACAGGATACGCCAAAAACAGCAGCGTCCCGTCGCAGATTTCATAGATGACATACACCCAGACCGTCAACCGGTAGCGCTGATTCCGGGGAATTCGGAACACATAATGCACCGCCGCCCCTACGGCCCGGCCGATGGTCTCGGCGGAGGTCAGGAGAGAGTACATGGTGGTGGTCAGAGCACTGGAGCTTTGAAAGTGGGCCATAATCATCAGATGGCTGCCGTTTCCGGCGGCGTTGGTCAGGGCCATATAGGAATAGATGTTGCGGATGCCCGCTTCCCGCTTCAGATAACGGAAGCCCTCCGTCATATCGTGCAGATACTGCCCGGCCCGCTGCAAAACAGGCCGGCGGGCGGCGGGTTCCCGAAGCGCCGGTTTCCAGCGGATACAGGCCTCAAAGCTGGCAGCAGTCAGCAGCAGCACCCCCTCAGCCAGAAAAATCACCTCCACACCCCAGCGGCTGTAGACCAGAGCCGCCAACGGCGTCACCAGCGTCGTGGTCAGGGGATAGATCATGGAACTGACGGCATAGCCCTTCTGCTCCATGCCGCGGGGAATCAGGTCGGGGTACCAGCATTCATAGGTCAGGCTGTAGACCGCTCCGATGCAGCCGCCCGCAAAGCTGAAGGCCACATAGGCCCCATACTGAAAGCCAATCCGCCGGATGACCAGCAGAAATACCAGATACAGCGTCCCCATGAGATAATCCAGGCCCACAATGACCCGCTTCCGGTTCTGTCTCTTATACACATCTCCGAGCCCACGAGACGTAGAGGAATCT
>CAMBCW010000121.1 GCA_945864925.1 uncultured Clostridia bacterium | reverse complement strand
CTACACACTGCATATCGTCGGCAGCGTCAGATGTGTATAAGAGACAGCCAGCGACGTGATCGTGGGCTTCCCCGGGGAGACCGACGCGGAATTTGAGGACACCCTGAAGCTCATCGAGCGGGTGCGCTACGACGCCCTGTTTACCTTTATCTATTCTCCCCGCAAGGGCACCCCGGCGGCGGAGATGCCGGACCCGGCCACCAAGGCCGACAAAAACCGCCGGTTTGACCGGCTGGTGGAGGCCCAAAACCGGATTTCCGCCGAGATTCACCGGGCCTATGTGGGCCAGACCCTGCGGGTGCTGACTGACGGCACCGAGGACGGCCAGCTGACCGGCCGGACGGCAGGCGGCCGTCTGGTGCGCTTTTCCGGGGACGACAGCCTCATCGGCCAGTTCGTCTATGTGGAGATCACCGGCAGCACCACCTGGAGCCTTACCGGCCAGCTGCCGGAGGGCTGCGACTGCCACGGAAATATCGTGTAAAATAGATGCCGTAGGGGCGGCCCGATGTGGCCGCCCGGTATGCCGGAGCTGCGTTCCAACGGGCGGCCACGCCGGGCCGCCCCTACGGTCAATTGCTTTGAAAGGAGTACCCCCATGGCCGAACTGACGCCCATGATGCAGCAATATACGGAAATGAAGGCCCGCAATCCCGGGTGCCTGCTGTTCTTCCGCCTGGGGGACTTCTATGAGATGTTCCAGGAGGACGCGAAAATTGCCTCCCGAGAGCTGGATCTGACCCTGACCACCCGGGACCGGAGCAAGGAAAAAGAGGATCAGGTGCCCATGTGCGGCGTGCCTTACCACTCCTCCGAGGCCTACATCGCCCGGCTGGTGGCCAAGGGCTACAAGGTGGCCATCTGCGAGCAGATGGAGGATCCGGCCACGGCCAAGGGTCTGGTGAAGCGGGACATCATCCGCATCGTCACCCCCGGCACCGTCACCGAAAGCTCCATGCTGGACGAGAGCAGGAACAACTACTTCGGCTCTGTCTACGGGGAGGGCGGCCAGTATGGCCTGTGCTTCTGCGACGTGTCCACGGGCATGTTCTGCGCCACCTTCGCCGACAGCGGCGAAAAGCTGGTGGATGAGATCGGCCGGTTCCAGCCCTCGGAGCTGCTGGTGGGCGGCAACGCTCCGGAGGAACCGGTGCTCAAGCAGGCCCTGCAGCTGCGGCTGCCCTGCTGCGTGGACACAGCCCCGCCCGAGCGCTTCGCCCTGGAGACCTGCCGGCAGTCCGTGGAGGCCCAGTTCGGCGCCGTCCGGGAGGACCTGCACCCCTATGTGATCCAGGCCGCCGGCTCCCTGCTGTCCGTTCTGCGGGAGAACCAGAAATCCGACCTGCCCCATGTGCGGGAGCTGGACTACTACGTCTCCGGCAAGTTCATGGACCTGGACCTGGCCGCCCGGCGGAATCTGGAGCTGACCCAGACCATGCGGGCCGGAGAGAAGCGGGGCAGCCTTCTGTGGGTTCTGGACCACACCAAAACCGCCATGGGCAGCCGCATGCTGCGGTCCTGGCTGGAGAAGCCCCTGCTGAGTCCCCAGCAGATCAACAAGCGCCTGGAGGCCGTGGAGGAGCTGGTCAACGCCACCGTGGCCCGGGAGGAGCTGATTTTGCTCCTGCGGGAGGTCAGCGACCTGGAGCGGGTCATGGCCCGCATCGTCACCGGCACCTGCAACTGCCGGGATTTCCGCCAGCTGTCCGCCAGCGCGGAAAAGCTGCCCCAGATCAAGGAGGCCCTGGGCCACTGCCAGAGCAGCCTTCTGCAAATTCTCTTTGAACAGCTGGACGACCTGGCCGATCTCAAGGCCGAGATCGACCGGGCCATCGTGGACGATCCCCCCTTCACCGTCCGGGAGGGCGGCATGATCCGCCCCGGCTACTCCGAGGAGATCGACCATCTGCACCACATCATGTCCGGCGGCAAGGACATGCTCACGGACATCGAGACCCGGGAAAAGGAAAAAACCGGCATCAAGAACCTGCGGGTGGGCTACAACCGGGTCTTTGGATATTATATTGAAGTGGCCAAGGGTCAGGTGAGCCTGGTACCCGACAGCTACATCCGCAAGCAGACCCTGGCCAACGGCGAGCGCTACATCACCCAGGAGCTCAAGGAACTGGAAAATACCATTCTCACGGCCAAGGACCGGGTGGTGAGCCTGGAATACGAGGCCTTCTCCCGGCTGCGGGAGTTCCTGGCGGGCCAGTCCGCCCGGGTTCAGGCAGCGGCCTCTGCCGTGGCCTGCGCCGACGTGGTGGCCTGCTTCGCCGCCAATGCCGTGAAGTACAATTACTGCCGGCCGGAGGTGGACCTGTCCGGCAGCCTGGAGATCCGGGACGGCCGCCACCCCGTGGTGGAGCAGGTCCTCAAGGGCCAGATGTTCGTGCCCAACGACACCCGCCTGGGCCTGGACGGCTGCCAGGTGGCCATCATCACCGGCCCCAACATGGCCGGCAAGTCCACCTACATGCGCCAGGTGGCCCTCATCGTCCTCATGGCCCAGATGGGCAGCTTTGTCCCGGCCAGATCCGCCCGCATCGGCGTGGTGGACCGGCTGTTCACCCGCATCGGCGCCTCCGACGATCTGGCCTCCGGCCAGTCCACCTTCATGGTGGAAATGCAGGAGGTGGCCGACATCCTGAAATACGCCACCTCCCGGAGCCTTCTGATCCTGGACGAGATTGGCCGGGGCACCTCCACCTACGACGGCATGGCCATCGCCCGGGCCGTCCTGGAGTACGCCGCCGACCGCCGGTACCTGGGGGCCAAGACCCTCTTCGCCACCCACTACCACGAGCTGACGGCCATGGAGCAGACCCTGCCCGGGGTGAAAAACTTCAACATCTCCGTGAAAAAGCGGGGCAGCGACATGATTTTCCTGCGGAAAATCGTCCCCGGCGGCGCCGACCGGAGCTACGGCGTGGAGGTGGCCCGTCTGGCGGGCCTGCCGGACAAGGTGGTGTCCCGGGCCAGGGCCATTCTCAAGGAGCTGGAGTCCGGCGCGGTCAAAGAGCCCCAGCCCGCCCCCCAAACCCAGGACGGCCAGGTGTCCATGCTGGACCTGGACGCGGCCAACATCCGCAAAAAGCTGGAGCAGCTCACCGTGGAGACCATGACCCCCATTGAGGCCATGAACGCCCTGTACGAACTGAAGCAGATGGTGCGGTAACGTGCAGTCTGACCAGCCTTCCCCTTGCACAGCTGCAGCTTCACGCCTCCTGTGTCATTGCGAGACCAGTCCGCAGACTGGTCGTGGCAATCCGTATCCCCGTGCAGGCAGTTCGGTCAAGGGGAGGGATTGCCGCGTCGCTTCGCTCCTCGCAATGACAGGCGGTTTCATCCGTGCCGATACAAGGAGAAGCCTTGGTGCCAACAAAGAAAGGAGCCATTGTTTTGGCCAACGCGAAATCCTATTCCCTGGGGCCGGGCCTGTCCACGGCGGAGCAGGTGGCCGGGTTCTGCTACCTGCCCTTCTATGTGGTGCTGCTGGCCCTGGGAATCGAATACCTGTCCGGGCTCCTGGGCCTGGGCCTGTCCCAGCTGCAGATCAATGTGGCCTATTTCGTCATCAACTGCATCATGATCTGGGTGATCTTCCACAATTTCCTGCTGCGCAGCTTCCGGGCCATCCGGTTCTGGGAGCTGGTGCAGGCGCTGATTCTGGGCTTCTGCCTGTACTATGCCGGCAACCTGCTCTACAGCCTGCTGGTGCAGCTGCTGAAGCTCCAGGTCCCCAGCTACAACGACGAGACCGTGGCCGCCCTGCTGACCCAGAGCCGCTGGGTCATGCTGGTCTGCACCATCGTCCTGGCCCCCATGGTGGAGGAGACCCTGTTCCGGGGCCTGATCTTCGGCGTCCTGCGGCGGAAAAGCCGTATCGCCGCCTATGCCGTGACCATTTTGCTCTTCGCCGCCGTCCATGTGTGGCAGTACCTGCTGGTCTACGATCCCGGCGGCGTGCTGCTGTCGGCGGTGCAGTATATCCCGGCGGGTATCGCCCTGGGTTGGACCTATGAAAAATGCAACACCGTCTGGGGGCCGATTTTCCTGCACATGCTCATCAACGCCATCAGCGCGGGGATCATTTCGTTGTTATAGCCGTAGGGGCGGCCCGATGTGCCGCCCGGCGGTAGATCCGAACAATGCTGTCAGTTGGGGAATACGGATTGCCGCGTCGCTTCGCTCCTCGCAATGACAGAGGCGGGCGGCCACGTCGGGCCGTCCCTACGCCATTTCGTTTTATTCTGGAGGCCGAAACCATGCCGAAAATTTTACAGTTGGACCGCCATGTGGCGGATCTGATCGCCGCCGGTGAGGTGGTGGAGCGGCCTGCCTCCGCCGTCAAGGAGCTGGTGGAGAACGCCGTGGACGCCGGGGCCGCCCAGGTGACCGTGGAAATTCAGAATGGCGGCATGTCCTACCTGCGGGTGACGGACAACGGCTGCGGCATCGCCGCCGAGGACGCCGAAACCGCCTTCCTGCGCCACGCCACCAGCAAGCTGCGCACCAAGGAGGATCTGGCCGCCATCGGCACCCTGGGCTTCCGGGGAGAAGCCCTGGCCGCCATCGCCTCCGTGTCCAAAATCGACCTGCTGACCAAGACCGCCGGGGCCGAGGGCCTGAGCCTGCGGCTGGAGGCGGGCCGGGTCACGGAGCGCAGCCCCGCCGGCTGCCCCGACGGCACCACCATCGTGGTACGGGATCTGTTCTACAACACCCCGGCCCGGCTGAAATTCATGAAGCGCGACACCGTGGAGGCCTCCCAGGTGGCCGGTGCCGTCCAGCGCCAGGCCCTGGCCCATCCCGACGTGGCCTTCCGGCTCATCAAGGACGGGGAGACCGTCCTGCAGACCGCCGGCAACGGTGACCTCCACGGCACCATCTACCAGGTGTTCGGCCGCCAGCTGGCCGTGGATATGGTGGAGGTCAAAAGCCAGTGGGAGAATCTGCGGCTGTCCGGCTACGTCACCAAGCCCACGGCCACCCGGGGCAACCGGAATTACCAGCAATTTTTCGTCAACGGCCGGCCGGTGAAATCCAAGCTCATGACCGCCGCCCTGGAGGAGGCCTACGCCAATCAGATGATGACGGGCCGCTTCCCCGGCTGCGTCCTGTGCCTGGAGCTGCCCCGGCAGGCCGTGGACGTCAACGTCCACCCGGCCAAGACCGAGGTGAAGTTCGCCAACGAGCGGGCGGTGTTCGACTGCGTTCGATTCGGCGTCCTGTCGGCCCTGAACAAGACCCCCGGCCGGCCGGCGCTGGAGCTGGAGAAGGAGACGCAGCCCGCCGCCCCGGCGGCCCAGGCCCCCAGGCAGCGGGAGGCCTTCCGGACCATGACCCCCGCGGAATACAAGGCCTTCACCGAGGTCTTGTCCGCCCCGGCAAAGAGGCCTGTGGCGCCCCCGGTGGAACGGGCCTTCCAGACCCGGGTGCCGCCGGTGCCCGACCGGAAGCCGGCTCCGGCCCTGCGGCAGGAGACCTTTTCCTACGAAGCCCCATCGCCCGCACCGGAACCTGCGAAGGAGCCTGTCCGGCGGCCGGACCCCAAGCCCCCGGTGCAGGCAAAAGAGCCTGCGGAACTCCCGGAGCAGACCGCCCTGCCCATCCCCGCGGCCCCGGACTACCGGGTGGTGGGGGAGGTGCTGGACACCTATATTCTCATCGAACAGGGCGACGCCGTGCTGTTCCTGGACAAGCACGCCGCCCACGAGCGGATTCTCTTCGAAACACTCAAGGCCCGGACCACGGACATCATGGCCCAGACCCTGCTGACCCCCATCTCCGCCACCTTCACCCCCGAGGAAACCGGGGTGCTTCTGGAGAACGGGCCTCTGCTGGCCCGGTACGGTTATGAGGTGGAGGATTTCGGCGGCGGCGACCTGCTGATCCGCCGGATTCCCGCGGAGCTGGATCCCGGCCAGGCCCAGAGCGCCCTGGAGGAACTGGCCGCCAGTCTGCTGGAGGGCATGGCCAAGGATCCGGAGGCCCTGCGGGACGCGGCCCTGCACACCATCGCCTGCAAGGCCGCCATCAAGGCCGGCTGGCACACGGAGCCGGCAGAGCGCGAGGCCCTGGTGCGCCAGGTCATGGAGCGCGACGACATCAAATACTGCCCCCACGGCCGCCCGGTCATGGTGACCCTGACCAAAAAGCAGCTGGAGAAGCAGTTCAAGCGGATATAAGCGCGGAGATGCGTTCGCCGCGCATGTTTGTAGGGCACGACCACTGGGCGTGCCGCTTGCAGGCAACTGCATCTCTTCATTGACTGCCAAACGGTGCGCCGGGTCGTCGCGCCCTACATTGGCACTGCCTTTCCGGCTGCGGCGCAGCCCGATTCCGCCATCAGGAGGTTTCCATGAATCAGAAGATCATCTGCGTGGTCGGCCCCACGGCGTCCGGGAAAACCCGGCTGGCGGTGGAGCTGGCCCTGGCCCTGGACGGCGAGGTGCTGTCCTGCGACTCCATGCAGCTCTACCGGGGCATGGACGTGGGCACCGCCAAGCCCACCCGGGAGGAAATGCGGGGCGTCCCCCACCACATGCTGGACGTGGCCGACCCGGCGGAGTCCTTCTCCGTCAGCCGCTATGTGGAGATGGCTGACCCGATTTTGCAGGACATCCTGGCCCGGGGCAAGACCTGCATCGTCGCGGGGGGCACGGGACTGTATGTGGACAGCCTGATGGCAGGCCGAAGCTTTGCCCCCTTCCCCGAAACTGGCCGGCGGCAGGAGCTGGAGGCGCTGGCCCGGGAGCAGGGCATCGACGCCGTCATGGCCATTCTGCGGGAGCACGACCCGGAGAGCGCCCAGCGCATCCACCCCGCCAACGAAAAGCGGGTCATCCGGGCGGCAGAGGTCTTTCTGGAGACCGGCAAGACCATCACCCAGCACAACCGAGAGACCGCAGCCCAGCCGCCCAAGTACCGTCCCCTGTGGATCGGCCTGGACTTTGCCGACCGGGCAGATCCTGTCTCTTATACACATCTGACGCTGCCGACGATATGCAGTGTGTA
>CAMBCW010000120.1 GCA_945864925.1 uncultured Clostridia bacterium | reverse complement strand
CTCCTGCATCCGGCAAGTTTGCTCCATGAGGATGGCTTCCGTGGTGGAAGGGAAAGTGACAATCAGCCAGAGACGCTTTTCGCCGGACGCCGCATTCACGGCCGGATCACCTGCGCGGCGCCGGCCAGCTTTTCGACGATGGTATACATGTTCGTGACGCTGCCAACGGCCAGTTTTTCTGTGAGACCATAGTAATTCAGGCAGGTACCGCAGGTCAGAATTTCTACACCCTGCGCCTCCAGCTTTTTCAGGTCCTCCAGACTGGCGGAGCCGTCCACGGTCAGTTTGGCGCCGCCGTTATAGAACAGCATGGTTCGGGGCAGCTGCGGAAGCTGGCTCACAGCAAAGAGAAAGCCCTTCATCAGGATGGCTCCCAGTTCATCGTTCCCTTGTCCCATGACATGGCTGCCCACAGCCACAACCAGGTTGCCGCGGGCGTCCGGGACGCAGACCGGTTCCGGACTGCATGCTGCGTGCTCCGGGCGTGCATTCACATGAATTCGGACCGAGTAGGATGCATCCCCCTGCTTCTCCGCCTGCACGGCATAGCCCTTTCCGGTTCCCATACGGGTGAGATTCTGCACTGCAATTTCATTGTCCACCAGGACCTCCAGGATGCCGGGGGTGTCCATTTGACTGAGCGCCTGGTTGGCCTTGACCACGGGGATGGGGCAGGCATCGCCCATGGCGTTTACCAATAGATTCGCCATTTTTTTGCTTCCTTTCCTATGGTTCCGATTTGTCTGGCTTCAACGTGTTCCTGAAGTCGGATTGATCGACAAAACCAGTATAGCACGCATTTGGAGCAATGACAAGATGGCGGATGGCATTACGGCGCACAGATAGGAGTGACTTTCCGGCGAAATTCCCAACGCACGCTGCAAATACTGAACAAAACGGCCAGAAGTTCCGAGATCCATACGGCGTACCAGACGCTGCCTACACCGCCGGCCAGGCCGAACAGAAAGGCCAGAGGCACCAGGGGCAGGAACTGCCGCAGAACGGTACCGACCAAATTCACGGTGCCGTTGCCAAGGCCGGAACAGGTGTAACCCAAAACAGTGGTGACAGCGCCCGGGATAAAGGAGACGGCGATGATTCGCAGAGCCGGAATGCCAATGGCCAGCGCACCCTCTGAAGCGGAAAAGATTTTCAGCAGGGCCCCCGGGATGGCCTCAAACAAGGCTGTTCCCACCAAAGCGATCCCTGCTGCCAGGGGAACGGCGGTCCGCAGCACCTGCCGGATACGGGCGCCATTCCGGGCGCCGTAGTTAAAACCGACGATGGGGATGGCGGCCTGCCCCAGGCCGATCATGGGCATAAACAGGAAGCTCTGCAGCTTGTAATAGCCTCCGAAGAAGGCAATGGCCGGGGCGGAATTGGCGCTGCCGTCGGCCGCCGTACCGGGCAGCAGCCGGCCGAGGATGGCGTTCATGGAGAACAGCATGATGGCGCCCATGGCCTGCGTCAGGATTGTGGGCAGGCCCACTTTATAAATGGACCAGACAATTCCTTTTTGCATCCGGAAGCCCCGAAAAGCGAATTGAACCTCGTGGTTGGTGACGGCGTTCAAAACCAGCGCCACAGCGGCGCCGATCCACTGGCCAATGACCGTGGCGATTGCAGCGCCCTGGATGCCCAGGCGGCAGCCAAAAATCAGAATCGGATCCAAAATGATATTGGTGACGGCGCCGGCCACCAGGGAGATCATGCTCAGGAACGTATTGCCTACGGCCTGCAGCAGGCGCTGGCCCAGGGTCTCCAGAAATACGCCCAGGCAGAACAGGGTGCAGATGCGCAGATAGCCTTCGCACATGGCCAGGGCGTTCTCACTGCCGCTGCAGCTGCGGAGATAAACCGGCAGAAAAAAACCGCCGAAAATCATAAAGACGGCGGTGCCCAGGAGGGACAAGATCAGTCCGGTGGTGGCAATCCGGTTGGCTTCCTCGTAGCGCCTGGCGCCGACCATCCGGGCGACGGCGGCATTGACGCCTACGCCAGTACCCACGGAGACGGCCACCATCAGCAGCTGCACCGGATAGGCCAGGGAGGTGGCGGTAAAGGCCTCCTCGCTGATCCTGGCCACAAAGATGCCGTCCACAATGTTATAGAGAGACTGTACCAGCAGCGACAGCATCAGCGGCAGCGCCATGGTGACCACGAGCTTTGGGACGGGCATAACGCCCATCTTATTTTCTTTTTGCAAAGCTGCTGCGCCTCATTCCTGGTGCGGTGGACGGTGTTCCGATTTCCCGGCCGGGCAGCGGGATTGCCAATCTGCCGCCAGAATTCCCAGCAGACGCTCCAATTCGGCCTGCTCACCGGGGGTCAGGGCGCGCAGCAGGTCTTCGCCGCCGGCACCGCCATGGTGGAGCATATGGCCGCACTGCCGCAGCAGGCCGATGGGACCGCTGGGCTGTCCGTGTCCGCCCTCTCCGGCAGGCTCCAGGCCGAAGTGTTTGCGGCCTTTGCCGCATTGCAGCGCCTCGACAGGGCACTGGTTTTCGCATTGATCACAGTGTTGTTGTTTCATAATCACACATCCTTTTTCCTTGGTACCTTGATAATAGCACAGCCGGGGCTAATCGTCAAGGCACCTTGACAATCGATCCCAGCCAGTCTATACTGGCAGTACAAGACCCCCGATGAACCAAGGAGCATAGGGCCTTTTGTTCATCGAGGGCAAGAAAGGGCAGTGAAACCATGAATCAAACCGGTAATATGCAAATGTATCCGGCAGAGCGGCTCCGTGTCCTGTTAATCCGGTGCCGGCAGAAGCTGGAGGAGAACGGCGGAGCGCAGCGAACCCAGGGGCGGATTCTGAAAATTCTGTATTTTCATGGACCCATGAATCAAAAGACGCTGCAGGAGAAGCTGGAGATTCAGTCGGGGTCCATGAGTGAAATTGCGGCGAAACAGGAGAAAAAAGGGCTGGTGGGGCGGGAGAAGGAGGGGGCGGACCAGCGGCGGATTCGGCTGACCCTGAGGGATGCCGGCCGCGCCGATGTAGAGCGGTTCCAGGCCGACGGAAGCCGGCATCATACCGGCCGCTTTGATGCCTTGAGTCCCCAGGAGCAGCAGCTGCTGGGGGACCTGCTGGAGCGGCTGCTGGCCAGCTGGGAAGAACCCCACGAAGGCTAGGAACCGGCGCGGGATCTTCGAACGGCCTTGGTTGCCACAATGTCCACACCGGTGCCGGCTACGTTGGGGAGGATCACCTGCCCCATGGATATGGGAGCCGGAACCTCCACATCCTTCAGGGCATGGATGCAGTCAAAGATTTGGTCCTTGGGAATATCCGAGGCGGTCTTGACGGACACCATGGCCAGTTCTCCACCGGATACCCGGACGGTGGAGGTGACGATTCGCGTGGGATGGGTCAGCTCCTTGCGGGCGTATTTCTCGCCGTTCTTGCAGGTGTTGCCCGTGACAGAGCGGACTTCCCGGTCCTCCAGTTCCGCTGTCAGGGGACAGCCCAGGGGGCAGCCGATGCAGATGAGATGGACTTGTTTCATATCAGGCGTCCTCCAATTTCACAGTGAGCTCTCCCACGTCGGGACAGTCCAGAATCAGGCGGGATTTCAGCTGCACCGTCTCCATCTCGCCGGGGGCCAGCACAGGCCGCTTGCGGCTGAAGATGGGCTGGCTGCCCGCCAGGACCACAATGCGCTTGTCCCGGTAGACCCCGTCTACCCGGAAGCGCAGGGTGACGGTGCCGTCCGGATCCAGGGCCTCCGGCCGGATGGAGGTGGGGACGGTGTAGCGTACGCCGTCCCGGCACCGGATGGGCAGCGTCCGGCCGGAAACCTGCTGTCCGGTCCGGATCAACGCGGCGGCGTGACGTCCAGCGGCAGCGGCCTCCTCGGATACATAGTCCACCAGATCGTGGACATGGAGGACATTGCCCGCGGCAAAGACGCCGGGGATGCTGGTTTCCAGGCTTTCGTTGACAGTGGGGCCGTTGGTCACGGGGCTGATGGCCACACCGGCGGCGCGGCTCAGTTCATTTTCGGGAATGAGGCCGCAGCTCAGCAGCAGGGTGTCGCAGTCGTAGTGTTCCTCGGTACCGGGGACGGGCTTGCCGTTCTCCACCCGGGCCAGGGTAATGCCCTCCACCCGTTCCCGCCCCTGGATGTCCACCACGGTGTGGCTCAGCTTCAGGGGAATGCCGAAATCGTCCAGGCACTGGACAATATTCCGCTTGAGACCGCCGGAATAGGGCATCAGCTCCGCCACCACCTGCACCTGAGCGCCCTCCAGGGTCATGCGGCGGGCCATAATCAGGCCGATGTCGCCGGAGCCCAGAATGACCACCTTCCTGCCGGGCAGGAAGCCCTCCATATTCACAAGCCGCTGGGCGGTGCCGGCGGTGTAGATTCCCGCGGGACGGTAGCCGGGGATGTTCAGGGCGCCCCGGGGACGTTCCCGGCAGCCCATGGCTAGGATGACCGCCTTGGGCTGCAGCCGGAACAGACCGTCCTCCCGGCTCATGGCGGTGATGGTTTTGTCCGCCGCCAGATCCAGCACCATGGTGTTCAGTTTATAAGGAATGCCCAGGGTCTGCACCTGCTCGATGAAGCGCCCGGCGTATTCCGGCCCGGTCAACTCCTCCCGGAAGGTGTGCAGGCCGAAGCCGTTGTGGATGCATTGGTTGAGGATGCCGCCCAGCTCCCGGTCCCGTTCCAGGATCAGAAGGTTCTCGATGCCGGCGTTTCGGGCGGCAACGGCTGCGGCCAGTCCTGCGGGGCCTCCGCCGATGATGACAAGATCGTAGTTCTGCATAGCGTGGCCTCCTCAGACAGAATCCTTGTTGGTGCCTGCGATGAGCCGGGACCCACCGCCTGCCTTGGTGAGCTGGTCCATGGGCACGCCCAGCTCCCGGGAGAGCAGCTCCAGGACCCGGGGGGCGCAGAAGCCGCCCTGACACCGGCCCATACCGGCCCGGGTGCGGCGTTTGACGCCGTCCAGGCTGCGGGCGCCGGGGGTACGGCGGATGGCATCGAGGATCTCACCCTCCGTGACGGATTCGCAGCGGCAGATGATCTGGCCGTAGGCGGGATTATCCCGCACCAGGGCCTGCCGGGCCTTAAAGGACAGAGCGGCGGGATTCACGATGCCCTTGCGGGTGGGGACAAAGTCCGCCCGCCGGGACAGGCCCAGCTTCGCCGCCACCTGCTCCGCCAGCAGAATGCCGATGGCCGGGGCGCTGGACAGACCGGGGGATTCGATTCCGGCGCAGTCGAAGAAGCCGGGAGCATCGGACACCTCGCCCAGGACGAACTCGTGGCCGTCCTCATGGGCCCGCAGACCGGCGAAGGAGGTGATGATCTGCCGGGTGGGCAGGTTGTCCACCGACAGGGCCGCCGTCCGGAGCACTGCCTCCAGGCCCTGGGCCGTGGTGTTGACGCCTTCAAAATCCTCGATGTCCGTGGCCGTGGGACCCAGGAGCAGGTTGCCGTGAACCGTGGGGGTTACCAGCACGCCCTTGCCCAGCTTGCCCGGCAGCTGGAAGATGGTGTGGGACACATGGGAGCCGGCCTGCTTGTCCAGCAGACAGTATTCGCCCTTGCGGGGGGTAATATGGAGCGGGTGGCTGCTGACCAGGTTGTGGAGCCGGGCGGCATAGACGCCGGCGGCGTTGACCACGGTCCGGGCCTGGAGGATGCCGCGATCCGTCTGCACCTGCCAAAGACCGTCGGCCCGGGCCAAGCCGGTGACGGTGGTGTCAAAGCGGAATTCCGCGCCGTTGCGGGCGGCGTTTTCCGCCAGGGCGAAGGTCATGCCGAAGGGACAGACGATGCCCGCCGAGGGGGCCCACAGGGCGGCCACGCAGTTTTGGGTCACATGAGGCTCCATGGCCCGTACCTGGTCGCCGGAGAGAATCTCCAGGCCCTCTACGCCGTTTTCCAGGCCCTGGCGGTACAGGTGCTCCAACTGGGGCCGCTGGGCCTCATCCCAGCAAAGCACCAGGGAACCGATCTGCCGGTAGGGGAAGTCCAACTCCCGGGACAGGGCGGCCATGGTCTTGGAACCGGCCACGTTGAGCTTTGCCATGAGGGAGCCGGGTTTGGCGTCGAAGCCGGCGTGGACGATGGCGCTGTTGGCCTTGGAGGTGCCGCAGCACACGTCCTCACACCGCTCCACCACGCAGAGCTTGCCGGTGTACCGGCTCAGCTCCCGGGCGACGGCCGTGCCGCTTACGCCGCCGCCGATGATAATGGTATCGTAGATCACAGCTTCCAGACCTCCTCTCGGGTGGAAGAAATGGCTGCGGCCCCGGCGTTCAGGGCCTCCAGCACGTCGTTTTTGCCTTCTATGAGCCCGCCGCAGATCAGGGGGACGTGGAGGGTCTGGGACAGGCGGCGGATAATCCGGGGCATGATGCCCGGCAGGATTTCCACCAGATCCGGCCGGGCCGTGGCGGCGGTTTTTTCTGCGCTCTCCAGGGACATGGAGTCGAACACAAAGAACCGCAGGACGGTGAACAGACCCAGCTCCTTGGCCCGGTGGATGATGCTGGGCCGGGTGGAGATGACCCCGTCGGCGCCGCAGGACCGGAGATAGTCCACGGCCACCTCCTTGGCGCTGAGGCCGCCGATAAGATCTCCGTGGACCACGGCGAATTTCCCGGCCCGGTGGAGGGCGTCGATGGACTGGCCGATGGTACAGATGTCGCCGAAGAGCACAAAGACCACCTTCTGATCCAGGGCCAGGCTGGCGTTCAGGGCGTCCCAATCCTTGACCGCCGGGATGATGGCCCCCTCGGTGATGGCGCGGTGAATGGCTTCAATCATAGCCGTTGCTCCCTTCCGAAAAATAGAAAAAAAGCGCGATGAACGAGGCACAGCCTGCTGTGCTCCGGCCATCTCGCTCTCAAACTCTCGCGATACGGTGTCGTTATTTTTCTATTTTTAGAATAGCACCAAAGGTGAAAAAAGTCAACGGATCCCACGAAAAAATGCATGCGGCGATGCGGGCGGCAAATACATTCCAATCGTCCGCGCAGCGGACACCACAATTTTGCATTATGATGATCGGCTTTCATAAGCAACGAACAATTTTATGCAAGTGTTCAAAAAACGCTGTCATTGCGAGCCAGTGCGCACACTGGCGCGGC
>CAMBCW010000119.1 GCA_945864925.1 uncultured Clostridia bacterium | reverse complement strand
TCGATCAAAGCCTGCTTTGATCGATAGCGTGTCGAAAAGACTTTTTCGACACGCTGAGAAGCCGCTGCATCTGCAGCGGCTCCTGTTCTAAAGTTATGCGGCTTTATAGTCCGGTCATGGCCTGCAGTGCAGCCAGCTGTTGGGGATTGAGCCCCTTTTTCTGGGAGAGTCCCTCTTCGATGTCCACATCGACCATTTGGCCGTGTTTGGCGCAGATCACGCGGTTTGTCCTGCCGGAGGCAAGGACTTCCACAGCGGAATAGCCCATCCGGGTGGCCATGACACGATCCCGGGCCGAGGGGGTACCGCCGCGCTGGATGTGTCCCAGAATGGTGACTCTGGGGTCCAGGCCAAGGGTTTCCTTGATCTGTTCGCCGATTTTCATGGCGCTGCCTGCACCTTCGGCCACAACAATCATATAGTGGGTCTTGCCGCTGAGCCGTGCGCGGCGGATTTTCTCGATCACATCCTGGTCGAAATGGACCGGCACTTCCGGCATCAAAACAGCAGTTGCGCCCACTGCCAAGCCTACGTACAGAGCCAGATGGCCGGCATTGCGGCCCATGACTTCCACCACGGAGCAGCGCTCATGGGACTGCATGGTGTCCCGCAGGCGGTCAATGGCGTCCACAGCCGTGTTGGAGGCGGTGTCAAAGCCGATGGTGTAATCGGTGCAGACAATATCGTTGTCAATGGTAGCGGGGACGCCGACCACAGAGATTCCATGCTTGGAGAGCGCTTCTGCGCCGCGGAAGGTACCATCGCCGCCGATGGCAACGATCCCGTCCAATCCGATAAGCTTGCAGGTGCCTGCAGCCCGCTCCTGCCCGGCCGGGGTGCGGAATTCTTCGCTGCGGGCTGTATAGAGAATGGTGCCGCCCCGATTGATGATATGGGAGATATTGCTGGCGTCCATGCGGAGGATGTCGCCGTTGATCAGACCATTATAACCCCGGCGGATGCCGACACATTCAATGCCGCGATACAGGCAAGCTCTTACAACAGCACGGATTGCAGCGTTCATACCGGGGGCGTCGCCGCCGCTGGTTAAGACGCCAATTCGCTTCACAGCGTTTTCCATGGGATCACTTCTTTCAAAAGGAATTTTGGATTCATTCTAATCTTTTTTTTCGCAGTTGTAAAGAGGGGAAGAAAGTCGGTGCCTAAAGATTTCTTAAAGATTTGCGCCGTGGTTTCTTAATGGAAATTTTGCTATAGTGGTCTGGAAACCAGGAGGTGAAAAATTTTTGAACGGATGGAACCTTTTGCCTTCAAATTGCGTCTATAACTTATGATACGGCTTTGATACTCTTTTGTTGTTGACATAAGTGTATGAAGCTTTATAATACAGTTATGGAACAAATTTAAAATGAATCAGGAGGAGTCCTCATGAAGCGAAGTGCTCTGCCCATTGTTTTAGCAGTTCTTCTGGTGATGGGGTTGTTTTCTGGCTGCAGCAAAGATCAGTCCGCAGCGGATCCGGGAAAAACGAACGAGACAGAGAAGACAGCGAACGAAACAAAATATGCCTATCAGGCTACATATTTGCCCTTGGATTTGAGTGCGGAACAATTGGAGTGGATCAACGGCTTCTGTGTCGACGGAAACCGTCTGTTTCTGCTGGGCAGCTGCCTGGTAGGGGAGGAGCCCTATGAAGAAGGCAGTGATGGCTATTATTATGGATATGGAATCGCCGTCGACGACGTGGCGTTGGCGGAGCCAGTTCCCGAGGAGACGGAGGATGCCGAAGAGCCGCAGGAGCCTTCGGAGCCTATAATGGTTCCGATCTATGAGATGGGACTGTTCCGGGTGGATCTGGATGCCCAGGCCGTGACGAAGCTGACTTCTTTTGGTGATCCGGAACTGCCGGAGGGCTATGAGGGAAACCACAATATCAGCAGTCTGACAGTGGCCGGAGACGGCAGCATCTGGGTTTTGGAACAGGTCTACAGCTACTATTTTGACCTGCCTGAGGGCTTTGACCCGGCAACCCAGGATCCATATATGTACTACATGGATGGCGGCACGACCACGATCATGCACCATTTCAGCAATGATGGGCAGGAGCTGGCCAGCGTCCAGCTGAATATGCCCGAGGGCAGTTCCCCCTATAATGTCATTGTGCTGGACGACGGCACGCTCTGCAGCTGGGATTGGCAGAACATCTATCTCTTTGACAGCCAAGGCGAGATCCAGGGCCAGATCACACTGGAAAACCTCAACACCGTCATGTCTCCGGATGGACAGACGCTCCAGTGCAGCACCTGGAAGGAGGACGGCATGTATCTCGCGCCTGTGGATCTGCAGACCATGGAGGCAGGGGAAGGGATCAAGCTCAATGTCAACGCATATGACATCTATCCTGGCATCAACGGATATGACTATCTGTACCAGAACAGCGGCGTCATCTACGGCTGCAAGGGCACGGAGGATCCGGTGAAGCTTCTGTCCTGGCTGGATTGTGACGTGGACTCCGGCAATTTGAACGGCTATGAAATTCATGCCGACGGCACCGTGTATGCGCTGGAGAGCATCTATGACAGCAACAGCGGCAAGGCGACATACAATCTGGTTGTCATGCAGCAGGTGGACGCCTCCACGCTGCCCCAGCGGCAGGAGCTGACGCTGGCCTGCCTGTATCTGGACTGGGATCTGCGGACGGAGATTATCAACTTCAACAAATCCCAGGATCAGGTGCGGATTGTCGTCAAGGACTACTCCCAGTACGCCACGGAGGAGGACTATAATGCTGGCCTGCAGAAGCTGAATACCGAGATTCTCTCCGGTGTGGTACCGGATTTGTTTGCGGTTGACAGCAACCTCCCCCTGGCGTCCTATGGCTCCAAAGGCATTCTGACAGATCTCTGGACTCTGATTGACGCGGATCCGGAGCTGAGCCGGGACGACCTGATGACCCATCTCTTTGACGTGATGTCTTTGGATGGAAAGCTGTACCAGATTGTGGATACGTTTTCCATCAACACCGTTGTGGGCCGCACAGACCGGATTGGAACGGCGGATTCCTGGACGGTGGCGGAACTGATGGATGTGCGGGACTCTCTGCCCGAGGGCGCGACGGTATTCGGTGGCATGGATACCAAGGACGACATGATGTATACCTGTGTCTACCGCAATATTGACAGCTTCATCGATTGGGCGAGTCTGCAGTGCCGCTTTGGCAGCCAGGAGTTTATCGACTTGCTGACCTTTGTGAACAGCTTCCCTCAGGAGTTCGACTATGAAAACTTCGACTGGGACGCCTATGGCAGCGATTATGACCGTCTGGCCAGCGGCAAGCAGATGCTTCTCTATGCCTATCTGAGCAGCTTTGACGATGTGCAGCGCATGGACGCTATCACAGATGGGAAGCCCAACTATATTGGATATCCCACCACAGAGGGCAGCGGCAGCAGCTTCCAAGTGTACGGCGGTCTTGCCATTTCCGCCTCCTGCAAAAACATGGACGCAGCCTGGAGCTTTGTCCGCCGCTTCCTGACGGAGGACTATCAGACCAAGGAATACATGTGGGAGTTCCCTACCAACCGCCATGCCTTTGAGAACTATGCCAAGCAGCGCATGACGCCGCAGTACACCGAGGATCCGGAAACCGGCGAGCAGGTCAAGCAGCCGAGGGACTGGTACTGGGTCAACGACGATCAGACCATTGAGATCTACGAGATGACCCAGGAGGAATATGACCGCTTCCTGGCCGTCTATGAGAAGACGGACCGGATGAATTCCTACAATCAGGCCATCAGCGATATCATTGGCCAGGAATGCGAAGCCTTCTTTGCCGGTCAGAAAACGGCGGAGGAAACGGCAAAGCTGATCCAGAATCGTGTAAATCTGTACATCTATGAGCAGGGCTAAACGCAAAACCCGAAAGGAGACACCATGAATTACAAGCGCATGATCTCGCTGCTTCTGGCAGCGGTCCTGCTGCTGGGCTGCCTGACAGCCTGCAGCAAGGGAAGTGAGACCCAAGAGAAGCAGGAGCAGACGGCCAAACCCTCCGAGGACAGTTCCGTCCTGGTCAAGCCCAAGTATGCCTATCGAGCCAACTATCTGCCCGTGACCACAGCAGACGGCGGAGCGCTGGAGTACATCCGCAGCTACTGCATCACCGGTGATACGCTTTTCTATGTGGGCGATTATATCAGCGGCAAAGAAATTCTCAAGGATGAAATCACCGGCGAGCCGGTGATCGATGAGACGACCGGAGAACCCATAGAATACGAGGATTATAAAACCGGCTTGTTCCGGATGGAGCTGACATCCGGCAAGGTGTCACAGCTGGAGGGCTATGCGCCCAGGGAGATTCCCGAGGGCCTGCAGGGCGACAGCGACATCCGGGATATCCTGGCTGCCCCGGATGGAACAATCTGGACCTTTGAGGAAACCAGCACCTACCACTACGACCTGCCGGAGAATTTTGATCCGGAGACACAGAATATGTGGGATTACTATGTGCAGGATCAGTACTACCGGGATCTGGTGCAGTATTCTGCCGATGGACAGAAGCTGCAGACCGTCACCCTGGATCTGGGGGAGGACGTCTATCCCGGCACGATCTGCATCGACTCCAAGGGCAATTTCTATGTCAGCGATTGGCAGAGCTGCTATTTGCTGGATGCCACCGGCGCTCTGCTGGCGACGCTGTCGCCTGAAAACGGCGGCGGAGAGCTGAGGCAAATGAGCCAGGATCAGATTGGCTTCATAGAATGGAACCAGAACGGCGGGATGAACTTCCGGCCCATCGACCCGGCTGCCAAGGCCTTTGGCGAGGCGATTCCGCTCTGCGGCGACAGCTATAATCTCTATCCCGGCTCCGGAGAGTACCAGTATTACTACAGTGACTACAGCAACTTCTATGGCTATGTGGAGGGCGCCGAAACCGGGGAGAAGCTGTTCTCCTGGCTGGATTGCGACGTGGACAGCCAGAACCTGAATCAGGACGATATTGCCTTTCTGGCCGACGGTCGTGTGGCTGCCATTGAAAATATTTGGTCCGAGGACGGGAACACCTGCAGCCTGCTGCTGATGGACCGTGTGGATGCGTCCACGCTGCCGGAAAAGCAGGAGCTGACCCTGGCCTGCATGTATCTGGACTGGAATCTGCGCTCCAAAATCGTTCGTTTCAACCGCAGCCATGACGATGTGCGCATCGTTGTGCGGGACTATTCGGAGCTGATTTCCAGCGGAACTGTTGGAAATATGACCACTCCCGCAGAGGCGGATCCCTACAAAGACGCCCTGCAGAAGCTGAACACGGAGATCCTGTCCGGCAACGTTCCGGATATGCTCTGCACCGGCAATATTCCCGTGGAGCAGTACGCCGCCAAGGGGATCCTGATGGATCTGTGGCCTCTGATTGACGGGGACGGGGAGCTGAGCCGGGACGATCTGATGACCCATCTGTTTGACTGCATGTCCATTGACGGCAAGCTCTACTCCGTAACGGACAGCTTCTCCATCCAGACCGCTGCCTGCAAGACCTCTATTACCGGAGACCGCACCAGTTGGAGCCTGTCTGAGGTTCTGGAGGCGCTGGAAAGCCTGGAGCCTGGTGCGCTGATCTTTGGCGAAACGGATACGAAGGACGGAATCCTCAGCCAGTGCCTGTCCTTCAATCTGGACAATTTCATTGACTGGCAAACCGGAACCTGCAGCTTCAACAGCCCGGATTTCATTGAGATTCTGAACTTTGCCAATACCTTCCCCAAGGAGTTTGACTGGGAATCCTACGACTGGGAGACGGCCGAAAGCGAATACAGCCGTCTGATGAGCGGCAAGCAGCTGATGAGCACCTGCTATCTCAGCAGTTTCAACGATGTGCAGGTGCAGTCCGCCTACCAGGGCGGCGACGTGACCTTCATCGGTTTCCCGTCGGAAAGCGGCAACGGCAGCTGCTTCATGGTCAACAGCGGCGTCAGCATTTCCTCCACCTGCAAGAATCCGGAAGCTGCCTGGAGCTTTGTCCGGGAGCTGTTGCTGGAAGAAAACCAGAGTGAGCGTGATGTCTGGGGCTTCCCGTCGAACCGCCATGCCTTCGAGGCCAGGGCCAAGGAAGCTATGACGCCGGAATATCAAATTGATCCGGTCACCGGCCAGCCTGCCATTGATCCGGAAACCGGCGAGAAGATCGAAGTCAGCAACCATGGCTATGGAATCGGCAATGACTTCTCCATCGATGTTTATTCCATGAAGCAGGAGGAGTATGATGCGCTGATGGCACTGTATGAGCGCTGCAGCAGCGTCTATTCCTCCGATCAGGAAATCATGAACATCATCATGGAAGAAACAGCCCCGTTCTTTGACGGCCAGAAAACAGCGGAGGAAACCGCCAATCTGATCCAGAACCGTCTGAGCCTGTATATCTCCGAGCAGATGTAAGATGCTGAAGCCTCCCCCTATTGGGGAGGCATTCGGTGTGCCAGGTGAAAAACAAGATCTTGTGAGTTTCCGTGAGCTATGATATAATATCTTGAAAATGCCGAGAATTGAGTGAGCCTATGGTCAAAACCAAGCAAGAAAAACTGAAGAGCCAGCAGCCCTCCCTCTGGCAGCGGAGCAATGAGAAGGTTTTGAGCTTCCTCCACGCCTCCTGCTTCCTGGGCCCCAGTTTTTTGGGTGTTCTGCTGTTCTATATCGTGCCCTTTGGCGTGGTGGTGTACTATTCCCTGATTCAGGGGCCCATGAACAGCAGTTTTGTGGGCCTGCAGAATTATGCCAATGTTCTGCAGAACAATGCCTTCCGGACTGCGGTCAAAAACACGGTGGTCTTTACGGGCATTGCCGTGCCGCTGGCCGTGGTGGGGTCTCTGGTCCTGGCTCTGATGCTGGAGTGCCGGATTCCCCTGAAAAGCCAGTTCCGCACTTTTTTCCTCAGCCCCATGGTGGTGCCCATCGCATCCATCATTCTGGTGTGGCAGGTGCTGTTTCATTATAACGGTGTGGTCAATGAATTTCTGCAGATTTTTGGGACGGCAAAAATCGATTGGCTGAAATCGGATTTTTGCAAGGTCGTGATTGTGGTGCTGTTTCTATGGAAGAATCTGGGCTATTTTATGATTCCTGTCTCTTATACACATCTCCGAGCCCACGAGACGTAGAGGAATCT
>CAMBCW010000118.1 GCA_945864925.1 uncultured Clostridia bacterium | reverse complement strand
CACACTGCATATCGTCGGCAGCGTCAGATGTGTATAAGAGACAGACCGGGCCCTGGCGTCATGGCCCTGGTGGCTTTCCGGGATTCTGCTCGATGGCGTTTATGCGACTGCAGCCCGGGTCATTGCCGTGATGCTGCCGCCCATGGCGATTTTCTTCCCCCTGTTTACGCTGCTGGAGGATCTGGGCTATCTGCCCCGGGCGGCCTTCCTGATGGACCATTGCTTCCAGTGCTGCGGCTCCTGCGGCAAGCAGGTTTTAACCATGTCCATGGGATTTGGCTGCAACGCGGCCGGCGTGGTCGGCTGCAGGATCATCGCGTCGCCCAGGGAGCGGATCATGGCCATGGTGACCAACGCCCTGGTTCCGTGCAACGGCCGTTTTCCGGCGCTGATTATGCTGATCTGCCTGTTTTTTTCCGAGAATCCCTGGATCGCCGCGGCGATTCTCACCGGATTCGTTTTGCTGGGCGTCGGCGCAACGCTGCTGTCCTCCAAGCTGCTGCATAAGACGGTCCTGTCCGGGACAGAATCCCATTTTATTATGGAGATGCCGCCCTACCGGAGGCCGAGAATCGGAAAAATCCTGCTGCGGGCCTTCCTGGACCGGACCGTGTTTGTGCTGGCCCGGGCGGCAGCCGTGGCCGCGCCGGCGGGCGCCGTGATCTGGTGCCTGGGTCAGATCTCCAGAAACAGCGTTCCGCTGCTGCAGATCATGGCCGGATGGCTGGATCCCGTTGGCCTTTTCCTCGGGATGAACGGCGCTGTGCTGCTGGCGTTTTTCCTGTCATTTCCCGCCAATGAATTGCTGCTGCCGCTGACCGTCATGATCCTGGAGGGAAGCAAAACTGCCATGCTGGAGGCCGGGACATCGGCTGTCGGGGCCGTTTTGACCGCCCACGGCTGGACATGGCGGACCGCACTTTGCACCATGGTGTTCCTGCTGTTCCACTGGCCCTGCAGCACAACCTGCCTGACCATCCGGAAGGAAACCGGCTCCTGGAAATGGACATTGACGGCCATTCTTCTGCCGACGGCCATCGGCGTGTTCCTGTGCAGCATGCTGGGCCACATCTAGCGATTGCACGGAAGGCCGGCAGATAAAATGCGTGCTGCCAACAGCAGCACGCATTTTTCTCAATGCCCTTTTTTGTTGGCAATAAACGGTTTGATCACACGGTAGATTTCACTGGTCTTCTTGTTGTCAAACTGCTTCATCAGCGCATTGTTGAGTCCCTGCTTGGTCTTGTATTTTTCAATCATGTCGAGGACGGTCTGCACGTCTGCGTGATCCAGCAGCTCGCTCAGCTTTTCCTGCAGCTCGTCGTGGGCCTGGCTGGTGTTGACCACGTCCAGATTGGGCATACGCAGAACCGGGATGTTCTGCTTGCTCCAGAAGTTCAGGACGCTGTCAAATCCGTTGTCTTTGGAGATAATATAATAGCTTTCGGAAGGAGCGCCGCAGATCAGATAGCCGAGATACGTCACCAGCTGGAAATCCAGCGCGTTCTTGGTGCCGCTTTCCACCTTGTAGTAACGGATCTGCGCTTTGCTTTCGATCAGCCTCCGGTGTGCGCTGAATGTCAGGCGGTCGGCGTTTTCTGTGTAGAAGATATACACCACGTCCGCCTGGGTCAGGGTTTCCAGCCCATCCAGGCCGGAAGCACTGACGTTTTCATAGTCAATTAAAAAGGTTGCCATTGGGTTCCTCCGATAGAATACATTGATCCATTGAATTTTTGAAGTGTACATGCTAAAATAAGGAAAAAAGAAAAGGGGTGATTTTCATGCAGGAGGGGAAAACGATACAGTCCGTAGCAAAAGCCATGAATCTGCTGGATCTGCTCGCCGATTCGCCGCAGCCCATGACGCTGGCGGAAATCAGTCAGAAGACCGGCTGGCCCAAGAGCACGGTCCACGGCCTGCTGTCCACCATGCGGGAGTATTCGGTCATTGCCCAGGACGAGGAAGGGCGGTATATGCTGGGCATTCGCCTGTTCGAGTATGGTTGTACCCTGAGCAGTTCCTGGACCATTATTGAAACAGCGAAGCCCTATATCCAGCACATCTCCTACACCACGGGGGAGGCGGTGTTCCTGTCCATTCTGGACCGGGGAGAGGTGATCACCCTGGACCGGGCGGACAACCGCACCGGCCTGTGGATTTCCGCAGAAATGGGGTGCCGCCTGCCGGTCCACTGCACCTCCCAGGGGAAGCTGTTTTTGGCCTATATGCCGGAGCAGGAGCAGAAAAGCATCCTGAAGCGCACGCCCCTGCGGCCCTATACGGAGCACACCATCACCACCATGCCGGCGCTGCAGAAGGAGCTGGAGCTCATTCGCCAGCGCGGCTATGCCACGGAAAACGGAGAATACAAAACCGGCATGCGCTCCGTGGCGGCGCCGATTTTTGACGAAACCGGCAGCGTCCGCTATGCCATCGGCATCATCGGCATGTTCCGGCAGATCGAATCCGAGCGGTTCAGCAGAGCCACGGAAGTGGTTCTGGAGACAGCCAGAAAAATTTCCCAGTCCCTGTAGGCGGATGTCAAAACCGCCGGATTTTTCCATTCATGTAACGGCGCAAACAGGTCATACTATTTCTGCAATCCAGAAAGGGAGGTCGAAAGGTATGAACTGTCAGGCCAATAAGTCCATTGAGTGCACCGTCAACCAGTGCGCCCATCACTGCGATCTGGAGAACTACTGCTCTCTCAACAAGATCAAAGTCGGCACGCACGAGAGCAATCCCACTGTGGATCAGTGTACCGACTGCCTGTCCTTTACCCGGAAGTAGGATAGAAAGCCTCTCCGGCTCAGGCCGGAGAGGCCGGGCATGTACATCGTCAGCAGAACAGGAAGAATCCAGGGAACCGGCAGCTCATCAAATTATAGCAGATGCAGAATCCCAGGCAGATTCGGCAGGGATCCACCTGACCAAAATGGAAGCCCTGCTGCTGGGCTTCATAGGCCTGCCCCTGGTGCTCCAGCTGATCTTTCAGCAGCTGGTATTGATACTGGTTGGGTTCCATGCGGCAGGCCTGGTTGATCTGCTCATAGGCCAGAACCCGATTCCCCAGGTTTGCGTTTGCAATGGCGCTGAGGTAGTACCATTCGGCGCTTCTCCGGCCGCCGGGGATGTTGTTCAGAACATAGATTGCGTCCTGATAGCTGCCGGCCTGCACATAGTGGCGGGCTGTCTGATATTCGGCGGACTGATCCTGACCGGTTTGCTGCTGGCTCCAGCCCGCAAAGGGATCATAGGTGCTGCGCGTGGTAGTCTGTCGGGGCGGATTCTTGATCTGGTCATAGGCGGCATTGATGTCGTTCATCATCTTGGCGGCATAGGGATCACCTGGATTCATGTCCGGGTGATATTTTTTTGCCAATTGCCGGTATGCCCGCTTGACCTCTTCTTCAGAAGCCCCGGGCTGCAGGCCCAGTACACGGTAGGGATCGTCAAACATGGTGTTCCTCCTTGCCGGACCTGCGGTCCTTCCAATAGAACCGGGTCCAGACACCGGAATATAGAATATTGCGCAGCAGGTCCAGATCCTGCAGCAAGGGAAGCCGCTCAAACGCTTCAGTGCATTCTCCCATCAGCATCTTCAGAACCGGCAGCAGATCCTCTTTCTGCATCCCCCGGGCGGCCCGGCCCCGGAAGGGATTGTAGGCCCCGGTTCTGGAATCCTTGGGAAGATCCAGAATTGCGTCGTTCAGGTAGATAAACCGGCCCAGTGCTTCCCCCATCTGCCGGAGAAGCTGGGACCAGCGGTCGTCCTTCCAGACAAAAAGGCGGCCCATGAGCTTACCAAAGGCGTTGGCGCCGGCGTCCGGCTCCTGCAGATTGTCGGCTTCTATCCGGGACAGCTCCGCCATGCAGTCCACAATCGCCTGACATTGCCGGGGATAGGCCAGGGAAATGGCCTCTGCGCTGGAGCGGAACAGCCTGGCCTGGACCAGCGACCGGACCTTCCGGTCATCGTGCCAATCGTCCATGCAGTTGTAGTAAGCCAGGACCATGTTCATGGCAGCGGCGTATTCCGTGGCCTCGGTCTGCCATTGCTCGTGCAGGTGCACCGGATGGGCGGCGCACCGCACCCGGCGGGTCTGCTCCTCCGGCTCATAAAGAGAGCTTAACAGCAAAACCAGAAAGGTCATATCGTAATTCAGCGCAGCCCGCTGCAGGGAACCATAGTGCTGGCCGATGCAGCTGCATAAACCGCAATAGCAGCTTTGATACCGGTGCAGCTGCTCCGGACTCAGCGTGGAGCGCTCCGCCACCACATAGCCAAACATCCCTGCCGTCACTTCCGTTTCCGCTTTATTGTTTATCTTAACACAGATCCCCCGGAATTCCAAATGAATATTTCATGAACGGCGAAAAAAGCTCTCTTTCAGGAACAAGATGGGGCGGTATGTTCCGCCGGCGAGCAGCTTCGTCAGCAGACCGCCGCTGAGGAGGAGCACCATGCAGCTGTGAAGCCAAAAGCCTGCCAGGATTACCAGCCCAAAGCCGCCATAGAGCCGGTTCCGGAAGGAAACGTAGTTTACATAAAACGAGAAAGCCAGAGAAATGCCAATCCACCCCGCCGCTGCGAGCAACCCCCCTGCCAGACAAAAGCGGAAGGGGAGACGTTCCGCAGGGAAGAAGCGGTAGACCGCGGAAAAGAGCAGGCAAAGCAGAAAGAAAATGCAGACGCTCCGCAGGCGCAGAATCAGCCGGAACAATTCGGAAAACTCCGGGAACCACTGCAGGCAGCCCTCCAACAGCTGCCGGCCGAACACATAGATGCCCAGCATCATCAGAAGGCTCAGCTCCAGAAGGAGAAAATAGAACGTGAATCGCAGCCGGCGGACCACATACTGCCGTGTCGGCTGCAATTCAAGCACGGCGTTCAGGCCATCCGATAAGGCCAGAATCCCTCTGGAGGCCGACCAGAGGGTCGTCAGGGCGGAAAGCGAGAGAACCGCAGGGGACCGCTGTGCCGCGGCAGTCTGCAGCAGAAAAAAGGCCAGGGGGAGAAAGGGCGCCGGAATGATTTCCTGCAAAATCCGGGTCCAGGCGTCTGATGTAACCGGCAGATAGGGCAGCAGGGCCAGCAAAAACACCGTGGCCGGCAAAAGGGACAGCAAAATATAAAAACTGGCGCCTGCCGCGAAAAGGGGAATGGAGCCGCTGGTGAACGGCGTCCAAATCCGCCGCAAGGATTTCCAACTTTCCATTGGGGCCTCCCAGAGTGGTTATAGACAAATGGCAAATTATTTGCTATAATACAAATAATTGACAAGAAAGAGAGGATGATCTCCATGAAATGTCCTTATTGCGGTTTCCAGGAAAGCAAGGTTGTGGATTCCCGCCACTCTGATGACAGCACCTCCATCCGCCGGAGACGAGAGTGCCTTTCCTGTCAGAAGCGTTTTACCACCTACGAGACCGTGGAAAGTCTGCCGATGATTGTGGTAAAGAAAGACAACAGCCGGCAGGCCTTTGACCGGAATAAAGTTCTCAACGGCATGGTCCGCGCCTGTGAGAAGCGCCCGGTTCCCATGGCAGATTTGGAACGTGCAGCCGATGAGATTGAGCAGATCATCCAGAATTCCCTGGATCGCGAGGTTTCCGCCGCGCATATCGGCGAGCTGGTCATGGAGCGCCTGAAGCCTCTGGACGAAGTGGCGTATGTCCGCTTCGCATCCGTCTACCGGCAATTCAAGGACATCAACAGCTTCATGCAGGAGCTGAACAAGATCCTGGCTGAAAAATAAATCTGTATCAGAAACCTGGGCACGCCTGCGGCGCCCAGGTTTTTTTACAGCAAATTGTAGATATAGGGCCACTCCATTTCACGGATATGCTTCAGCGTTGCCAGCAGGGCGGCGCAGTTGCCGAGAAATTCCTCCCGGTCCTCAGTGTCGGCATAGGACTCCAAGCGGGAGAATTCCCGAATCACGTCGTCGACCTCGTCGTGGCGCAGCACGGTGCCAAAGTAGGTCTGGTGGCTGTTCCAGCGGTCGGCGGCGCTGTGGGTGACAGCGGCGGCCTCACGGGCGTGTCCGTGCTGCTGCAGGGTCATGGCGTCTGCCAGCAGGGCCTCCGTTTCTTGGACGGCGTTGGAGACATAGGCCGCTGAGGCCAGGCAAAGGCCGAACAGAACCAGAAACAGCAGGATGCTGGATACGATATATTTCATGGTACCTCCTGAATGGTGGACAGATAGATGGTTCCGGAAGGGTCTACGGTCAGCAGCACCACATCGGACTGGCGGCAGTAGTGCTGCTGCAGGGTCTTGGCCACCCATTCCTCCGTTCGCCCGGCCAGGGCCAGGTTTTGCCGGATCAGCTTTCCGCTGCTGATAATGGTGATGGGCAATTCCAGAGCCTGGGCCTTTTTCCCGGCGTCCTGCACCGTCAGCGGCTGATATTTCGGGTCCAGCAGGGCGCTGACCTGCCCATTGGTCTCCAAAATGGCATATTTGACCGTGGTGAGGTCAACAATGCCCTGCTCCCGCAGATGTTCCGTCAGTTCATCCGGGGTGAGCCGCGTTTTTTTGAGGTTTTCGGGGAGAATTTTGCCGTTCTCCATGAGAATCACAGGCTTTCCGCACAGCAGCTTCCGTACCAGAATAAAATGGTAAGCCAGGGCGGAAAGCAGAATCTCAATGGCCAGCACCGTCACAATGGGGATGATGCCGGAGAGAAGGGGAATGCCCAAATCCTGCATGGGGACGGAGGCCAGATCTGCGATCAGCATGGTCACCACAAATTCCGACGGCTCCATTTCCCCGATCTGCCGCTTTCCCATCAGACGGATGACCAGGATCAGAAGCAGATATAGAATCACCGAGCGTATCAGACATACCAGCATGCCTGCGCCTCCTTCCTTCAGCTGTATCCAGTATTCCCGTTTTTCCATGGCGCATACGGAAATTAGAACTGTTCAACAGGCGCAGTCTGTGCTATAATATTTAAGATTGCATATAGAAGGGAATGTTATTTATGGGTCACAGCCCGGAGGAATTGGAGCACTACAGCGCCAATGAAATCCCGGAACAGAAAACGCCGGTGCAGCCCAGACCCCTGTGGCACAGGCTGCTGTCCTGGTTCTTAATTGCCGTTGTTTTGTTTGCATTTTTGGGGACCTGCTACTGGCTGGCCTTTTATGGAAGGGTTTAAACATGCGTTGATAATGGATTTTGTTTTATGCTTTTTAAAAATAGGCAGATTTTCCTTACGCGGCCGC
>CAMBCW010000117.1 GCA_945864925.1 uncultured Clostridia bacterium | reverse complement strand
CCCTCAGTCAGCTTCGCTGACAGCTCCCCTATTGTAGGGGAGCCATGAAACTGCGCTGCAGCAATTCCAATCATCCGCGCAGCGGATACCTTCCTTGTCAATTCGCAATTGTCAATTCAAAGACAAATCCCAATTTTATGGGGTACTGAGGAAATCTTTTGATCCAGATATAGTATGTTTCTTCTTCTATCCTAACATAAAACCCCAGGAGCTGGAAGCCCCTGGGGAAAAAGTTAATGAAATCTTGACAGTTTCAGGGCTGTTCCAGGCCCAGCCGTTTGTACATGGTCTTGCGCACAGCCCGGAGGATGTTCTCATAGCCGGTGCAGCGGCACAGGTGGCCGGACAGGAGCTTGCGCAGCTCGTCATCGGTGTAGAGCCTGCCCGTTTCGAGAATCTCCACGGCAGTCATGATAAAACCAGGGGTGCAGAAGCCGCACTGGATGGCAGCTTCATCCACGAAGGCCTGCTGGATGTCGCTCAGCTCACCGTTGGGCCCCAGGAGCCCCTCCAATGTCCGGATGTGCTTGCCGTCGGCCCAGGCGGCCAGATACAGGCAGGAGTTGAAGCACTCGCCATCGATGATGACGTTGCATGCACCGCATTCGCCCACCTCGCAGCCCTTCTTCACAGAGGTCAGCCGGAAGTCGTTGCGCAGCATGTCGGTCAGACTGGCCCGCACATCCACCACGGCGACTACGTCCTTGCCGTTGATGCTGCAGTGAATCTCTTTGAACTGTGCCATCAGATCACACCTCCCGCAAGACGGATGGATTCGGTCAGGCAGCGCTTGGCCAGCTCCACGGCAATGTGCTGCCGGAAGGCCTTGGCGGCACGCCAGGAATCCCGGGGGTTGATGTCGTCCAGAACCCGGGCGCCGAAGGCGGCCACGGTTTCGCTGCTGACGGGCTGGCCCTTGACGGCAGCTTCCGCGCTGGGCGCCCGCATGGGGACAGGACCTGCCACGCCGTAAGCGATACGGGCGTCCGCAATGGTTTTCTTGTCTTCCGACAGCTTCACGTTGACGGAACAGCCGGTGGTGGCAATGTCCATGGCTTCCCGCATGGCATATTTAATGTAGTGGCCCCAATAGCCCTCGTAGGACGCTTTGGGGATCAGGATGCCGGTTTGAATCTCGTCGGGCTTCAGATCCACGGTGCCGGCCTTGATATAAAACTTGGAAATGGGCACCAGCCGCTTGCCGTTCTGGCCGGTCAGTTCGATGACTGCGTCCCAGGCAAAGAGGGTGGAGGCCGAGTCGGCGGAGGTCACGCCGTTGCAGGTGTTGCCGCCGATGGTACCGGCGTTTCGGATCTGGGGGCCGCCCACCATGTCCACGGCCTGGCCCAGTACGTTGATGTACTTCTGAATGATGGGATCCCTTGTAATGTGGGAAAAGCTGGTCAGGGAGCCGATGCGGATGGTTCCGTCCTCCTCCAGCTTCACGCCCCGCAGCGCGTCGAGGCCATAGATGGAGATCAGGGCTTTCCCGGCCCGCTTACCCTCGCGCATCTGCACCAGCACGTCGGTGCCGCCGGCGATGATCTGGGCTTCGGGATGGGCCAGGCGGAGGGCCACCGCGTCCTGCACGCTGGCGGCCTCGTAAAATGCTGCCATATCATACATGGTGTTTGCCTCCTTTTTAAATCAGGCCGGCCTCTTTGAACTTGGCAAAGAGGACATGGGGGGTCATGGGGCATTGATCGATGGCCACGCCGGTGGCGTTGAAAATGGCGTTTCGGATGGCCGGGGCGCCGGAGCAGGCCGGCGGCTCGCCCAGAGCCTTGGTGCCGTAGGGACTGGTGGGTTCTGGATTCTCCACGAACTGGGCCTCCAGGTGTGGATGGTCCATAAAGGTGGAGAGCTTATAGTCCAGCAGGTTGTTGTTCAAAGGTTTGCCGGTCTTGGGATCAAATTTCAGCTCCTCCGACAGGCCGTAGCCGATGGCCATGGACATGCCGCCATGGACCTGAGCTTCGGCCAGAGCCGGGTTGATGAGCGTGCCGCAGTCATGGACGTTGACCAGGTTCAGCAGCTTCACCTTGCACAGAGGAATATCCACTTCCACCTCCGCAAAGCTGCAGCCGAAGGAATAGGCGTTATTTTGAATTTGGTAGGTACTTTCAGCCGTAATGTGCTGGGAGTGGGAAAGACTATAGAGAGCTTCCGTGGCCAACTCGCCCAGCGTCATGAGAACCCGGCTGTCGGACTTGCGGATGATCTTGCCGTCCACCAAATCCAGGTTGGTATAGGTCTGGCGGGTCAGCTCCACGGCGTATTTCAGAATGCGCTCTTTCAAAAGCGTACCGGTCTGCTTGATGGAGAAGCCGCCGATGTAAGTCTGGCGGGAGGCATAGGCGCCGGTACCGAAGGGAGTCACATCCGTGTCCTGGGTGGAGACAATGTGGACGTCCTCCACGGGAATACCCACGGCGTCGGCGGCCATCTGACTGTAAGCTGTGTCACAGCCCTGACCAATCTCGGTTTCGCCGGTCTGAACCTGAATGGAGCCGTCCTGATTCAGCACCATGCGGCAGGAACTGCTTTCCAGAGAGATGGGCCACACGGCGGTGTTGTACCAGAACACGGCGCAGCCGATGCCCCGGCGAATGGGCCCGGTCTGGTTCTGGTATTCCTTATACTTCCGCTCGTAATCGATATAGGCCATGCCCTTGTCCAGGACCTGGTTGAAGGTGTCGAAGTAGTTCTCGTTTTTGGAGAAAGCGTCTTTGAATCCCACAGGCATCACAACCTGCCGGCGGTAGACCAGGGGATCCAGGCCCAGAACCTTGGCCACATCGTCGATGTGGGACTCTCCGGCGAACATGGCCTGGGGAATACCGTAGCCGCGCATGGCACCGGCCACAGGCCGGTTGGTGTAGACCGTATAGGCGTCGCCCTCCACATTGGGGCAGGGATAGAGCTGCGGGAAAGCGCCCATGCCCTTGGCGCATACGCCGTGGCCGTGGGAGGCGTAGCCGCCCTGGTTGGCGTAGCACTCAATCTTCCGGGCGGCAAAGGTGCCGTCGGGCCGGACCCAGGAAATAATATGGGTACGGATGGCGTGACGAACCCGGTTGGAAACGAAGGTCTCCTCCCGGCTGCAGTCCAGCTTCACCAGGCGGCCGCCCACCTGAGTGGTCAGATAGGCGCACAGGGGTTCATAAAGGGCGTCCTGCTTGTTGCCGAAGCCGCCGCCGATGTAGGGCTTGATGACCCGGACCTTGCCCCAGGGAATTCCCAACGCCTGCCCCACGCAGCGCCGGATGATATGGGGAATCTGCGTGGAAGAGGTGATGATCACCCGGCCCGCTTCCATGTGGGCCGTACAGATGTGGTTTTCGATGTGGCAGTGCTGCACCGTGGGGGTGTCATACCAACCCTCCACCTTGATGAGGCCCGGCTCCTGGATGGCAGCCTGATAGTTGCCGTTGCGGATCTGGGTGTGCGCCAGGATGTTATTGGGATACCCCTCATGGAGCTGGGTTGCGCCCTCCTTCATGGCGTCGAACACATCCAGAAGTACCGGATATTCCTCGTATTCTACCCGGATGGCCCGGACGGCCTGGCTGGCAGCCACTTCGTTCTCTGCGATGACAGCGGCCACGTCGTCGCCGTAATACCGGACCCGCCGGTTCAGCAGCAGCCGGTCGGCCACGTCCTGGTGGTGGGGATCGGTGCTCCAGGGATGGCCCGCCGTGGGGAAGGGATGCTGGGGCACGTCAAAGCAGGTGACAATTTTTACCACGCCGGGAATTTGCTCCGCGGCAGAGGTGTCGATGGACTTCACCAGTCCGTTGCCGACGGTGGAATGGACCACCTTGGCAATGAGGGCGCTGCGATCACAAAGGTCGTCCGTATACTTGGCGCGGCCCGTAGCCTTGTCATATGCGTCCACGCGAATTACGCGATTGCCTACGCTGGCACTCATAGAAAAACCCCTCCTTACCATTGATTGCACTTGTTTTCTGTATCATACCACATTTTTGCGGGACAGGAAAGAAAAGACCGTTATTTTTATGAAAGAATATCGAATTCAAACAAAGAGAAACCCGGTTGACGGGAGATGTCCCGGTACGCTATACTGGAATCTCAACAAAAGCGGTGCGGCGAAGAAAGGAGCGATCACATGAATTTGGGCTGTGTGGTCATGGCTGCGGGAGGCAGCCGCCGTTTTGGGGCCAACAAGCTGCTGCAGTTGTTTCAGGGCAGACCCCTGTACCAGTGGGCGCTGGAGGCGATTCCGGCAGCGGAGTTTTCATCCGTATGTGTGGTGACGGGATATGAACCGGTGGCGTCTCTGGCCCGGCGGATGGGCTTCCGGACCGTCTGGAACGACCGGCCGGAGGAAGGCATCAGCCGCACAATCCGTCTTGGAGTGGAGGAGCTGATGGACTGCCAGGGCATCCTGTTCATGACGGCGGATCAGCCCTTGCTGACAGCGGCCTCCATCTCCCGGCTGACAGCCGCCTTCCGGGAAAGACCGCTAGGGATAGCGGCGGCAGCATGTCAAGGAAAGCGGGGCAATCCTTGCCTGTTCCCCCAGCGGCTGTATCCGGAATTGCTGGTACTGCAGGGAGACGTGGGAGGATCCGCCGTCATCCGCGCCCATGGGGAGCTGCTGCATCTGGTGGAAGTCCCGCCCCTGGAACTGGCCGACTGCGATACAGCGCAGACGCTGCAGGAACTGGAACACGGGCGGAAGCTCTGACAGAAAAGGAACGCCCGGCCCCAATGGGACCGGGCGCCGCTACGCAGAGCACCTGGATTTTACAGGCTTCTTTCGTAGGCTTCAATCATCTTCTTGAACGTGTGACCCGCAGAAACGCAGGGCTCGGAACCCCTTGCGGTGCCTTGGGTTTCCTGCTGTTCGGTCAATTCACCGGTGATGATACCCACACGATGCTCGAACTTGCGAAGGTACTTTTCGGTGGTTTCTCCTGTGAAAATCTTGATTTGCAGCAGAAGTGTATTGTCATCCGTGGGCGTGACAAAAATCTTGTCGATATATTTGTCCACAAACTCCTTTGTGATCACGCCGACTGCCGCATCCCGCTGGGCATTGGCAAGGACCTTCTTGATCTCTTCGATCTTTCGGCGGAATTCCTCGCCTTCCAAGGCTGCCTGCTCCAATTCAGCAATTTCCATCTCCGCTGCCTGAATTTCCTCGTTGCAGGCGGCGGTCATCTGCTTGAAATCTGCGTTTGTGATGCTGTCATCTGCGGCGAGCTGCAGGAGCTTGTTTTTCTTTCGATTGGCCATATCGATGATTTTCTGCTGCTCTTCAATTTTTTGCGGCAGCGCACCGTTTATGGTCAGCTCGTTGTACATCCGTATATACTCCGCCACCATGGCATCGGCGTCGGCCTTGGTGTCACGGAACACCTCGTACAGCACGGGCTTGATTTCTTCCTCGTAGATGGCAAAGGAACCGCAGGAGTCCGCGCCGTTCTTGATCTTGCCGGAGCAGAGCCATTTGCTGTTTTTCTTTCCGCTTTTGTCCCTGGATTCCCGGCGATAGTAGGGTTGTCCACAATGGGTACACCAGAGCTTTCCGGTCAGGAGATTGGCATGATTGCAGATGCCCTGCCGGTTCTTTACGTCCTCACTGCGGCGTTTGAGAATCTCGTTGGCCTTGTCCCAGAGCTCCTCGGACACAATGGCGGGGACGATCTCGCCGGTCTCATCCTTGAACATCACCCATTCCTCCGGCGGGAGGAATTTTTGTTTTTTGGTGAACATATCCACGACCTTGACCTTGTTGCCCACATAATAGCCCTTGTATTTCGGGTTGGAGATCATGTTGGCCATGGTGGAGTGGGCAATTTTGTTGCCGTTGAGGTTCCGGTAGCCCTTTTCCCAAAACAGCGTCTCGATCTGCTTCATGGAATACTGGTTGGAGGCGTACAGCTCAAACAGCTCTCTCACCATCGGGGCTTCGGTCTCGTCAATCACTAATCGTTTCTGGTCTTTGCGGTAGCCGAAAATCCGGCTGTTCCCCAGTACCACATTTTGTTTGATGGCCTGCTGATGTCCGAATTTCACGCGGGAGGACAGCTTGCGAAGTTCATCCTGTGCGATGGAGGACATGATCGACAGGCGAAGCTCGGAATCCTCGTCCAAGGTGTTGATGTTGTCGTTCTGGAAAAAGACACCGACGCCATAGCTTAACAGCTGTCTGGTATACTGGATGGAGTCCAATGTGTTTCTGGCAAAACGGGAGATCTCCTTGGTGATCACAAGGTCAAAACGATCCTCTGCGGCTTCCTCCACCATGTGGTTGAAGTTCTCCCGCTTCTTTGTGGAGATGCCGGAAAGGCCCTCGTCGATGTAGCCGGGCACAAAGGTCCACGCCCGGTTTTTGCGGATCAGATCTTCATAGTACCGGATCTGGTTTTCCAGAGAGTTCAGCTGTTCGTCCGACTCTGAGGATACACGGGCGTAGTAGGTCACCCGCAATGGAATGTCATAAATGCTTTTTGTGCGGAGCTGCTGCCGCACTGCGTGTATATCCATAAGCGTTCTCCTTGATTTCGTAAAATCATGATCTATATTATACGATATTACAAAAAGAAAAACAAGAGACCTGCTGAATATGCAGACCTCTTGCAGCGTGTTTATCTCGACAGGCTCTTTGCTGTTCTGGCATCGATCTTGTGGATCATCAGGTTTCGCTCCCGTTCTGTGATCATGCCTTTCTCGAACAACACCTGGTTGTAGTATTTCAGCCAAGCTTCTTCGATGATTGCTTTTTTCTGCTGCTCCGGGGTGACGGTTTTGCTCATTTTTAATGCCATAGAATTCCTCGCTTTCCAACCTATTATTGCCTCAGACTTCCTGTTTCATTCGACTGTGATGTGCAGATCGCTGCGCGGTATAAGCCCGGATGACCTCGTCCGGGATGGCATCCACGGTGCTGCGAAGCTCGTCCAGCTCGCTGAGCCTGCGCTGAATCTCCAGCTTCTTCTGGATGCTCTCGCGGGATGCGGAGTTTAGTTTCTGTTCCAGCGCCGTGTTTTCCTCGGCCAATTCCTTATAGAGCTTGTCATATTTCTTCAGCTTGCCCCGCATGGCCTCCACGCTTGGAATATATCTTCCGAGAAGCGCATCCAACTCCTCGGCCTTGGCCTTCCTATTCAAGGGATTTGTGGCAGAGAGAATCTGGAGTATCTGCTCCTTCATCCGGTTCAGATGCACCGCCTCCTTGGAGAGCCGTGGCGGGATATCTTCGTCCTCCAGTAGTTCCGACAAAAAATGCAGCCATGTCACAGGCTGCGGAGCTTCGGGATCATATTTGA
>CAMBCW010000116.1 GCA_945864925.1 uncultured Clostridia bacterium | reverse complement strand
GATTCCTCTACGTCTCGTGGGCTCGGAGATGTGTATAAGAGACAGCTCCAGGGCCACGTCGCCCTCCCGGACCCGGCGGTGGAGCTGATAGACCGTGTTGAAGGGCATGGAGCCAATGCCGGTGCGGCTGTAGAGGGTGGGGAAATCCACCGTTTTCCAGGTTTCCGCCACATCCTCATCTGTGGCATAGCGGTAGGAACGGGGATTGCTCAGCAGGTGGCCGTTTTTATCCAGCAGGCCGTAGTCCACACCCCAGGTGTCGATGCCCACGCAGTCCAGCTCCCCCAGACCCAGGCGCTTGAAAGCCAGCAGCCCCTGCTTCATCTGATTGAACAGATAGGGCAGATCCCAGTAAAAGACGCCGTTCATCTCGATATAGTTATTCTCAAAGCGGTGCAGCTCCCGCATTTCGACCCGGTCACCATCGAAGATGCCCAGAATGGCGCGGCCATTGCTGGCGCCCAGATCGAATGCCAGGAGATGGTAGACTTTTTGCATGATGTCCCTCCTGTTTGTTCTGTTTGTTTCTCTTGTATTGTCCATTGCTTTCTTTTTGTATTATAGCGCGTTTCGTTGGGTTGCGCAATGTGTTTCTGGGGGATTCCGGTCTGAATTTTGTTTGTTTACAATTGGAACCTTTTCTTTCCAACCTTCGTCTGATACAATAGACGCAATCAACGTAGAACCGAGGAGGCGGAAATATGAAACGAATCGCGTGGATGCTCCTTATATTTCTGCTGCTGACCGGCTGCGGTGCCCAACGGCAGGAGCAAGAAGCGGCGCCGGAACAAGCTCCCCAGGCCGCGGAGGAACTGCCGGAGGAGAGCGCCGCGTCCTCCGCAATCCTTCTTCCGGAGGAGGACGCTTCCAACGGGTTGCTGCCGATTACCCCCGCCGTGCCGGACCAGCCCGGCAGCAGCAACCTGAATCCTGCAGATCCGCCGGTCTATGAGCGGCCGGTGGAGACGCCCGAATACGAGACGGAGTCCGTCACCCCGGGCCAGGCCGACACCGCCGGTCTCCTGCCCCAGCTGGCCTACTGTTTCGGCGATACCGCCGTGGACAGGCAGGGGCAGGTGCTGCTGCAGCTGCCGGGCTATACCCTGGAAATTCTCCGGGACCAGGTCACAGACCAGCCCCGGGGCATTGCTGCCCGGGAGGACGCCACGGGTCTGGTGACGGACTTTTATGACCTGGCCGGCCAGCCCCTGCTGACGGACCTGCAGGCCGATTCCTGCGGCTGTCAATCGGATCTGTTCTGGTATGGCCGTGCCGGCGACTACACCCTGCTGCAAATCTCCACCGGCCAGGTGCTGGAAAGCAGCCTGGCCGACGTCCGGACAGCCGGAACTCTGGCGGTGCTGCAGCCGGCCTTCTGGAACAGCCGCTGCCGCCTGGTGGACGGGCTGGGCCAGACTGTGGCGGAGCTGGACCGGGGATTTCGGCTCAGCGGCGTCTACACCTGGCAGGGCCAGACCTATCTCTCCGTAACCTCCAAAGACAACCGGCAGGCCCTGGTGGACCTGGAGGGGAATTCCTGCCTGGGCCAGTTTTACGACCAGGTGGCCGGAATCACGGCGGGCTGCGCCCTGGTCCGGGACGGAGGCAACTGGCTTGCAATCAGCCTGTCCTCCGGAAAACCCTCATTCCAATGGACTGCGCCTTTCGTCCTGCTACCCGGCGGCGCCTTGGCCGAGCTTCCCACCGGCGGCTACCAGTTGGTCAACCGGCAGGGACGGCAGCTCTATCAAACCTTCAGCAGCGCATGGGTCTATTATGACGGCGACACTGAGCTGATTTTCGGTCATCTGGTCCGCGATGGCGCCTACGGTACCGTGGTGCTGGATTCCGGCGGCCAGGAACTGGCCTTCCTGCCAGCAGAGCTTTTGAATGTGGTGCCTGTTGACGGCGAAACCGTGTTTTATACCACAGCATCCGGCAAAAGTGCATTTGAACTGGATGGTATGCTTCTCAATCTGACCGACGGTACAACGGTGCATGTGGCAAGCGGCGCTTTTCTGACAGGGCAGGTCATCCAGACCTCCCGCGGGAACATGGTGCTCTGCGTCTGTGAGGACGGAAAACAAGAAAGCTCCGTTCTGGTTCGGGCAGACGGCTCGCCTGTGCTGTCGGACATACCCGCCTGCGTCTATTCCGGCGGCAACGTGCTGTCCTGCGCCAAAGGTCTGCTGACCCTGGACGGCCAATGGCTGTATCAAGCAAAAGAAGGTGCTGCATCATGAACATCGTCATTCTGGACGGACACACAGAAAATCCCGGTGATCTCAGCTGGGCGGGCCTGGAGGCCCTGGGCCGGCTGACGGTCTACGACCGCACGCCCAAAGACCCGGAGGAAATCATCCGCCGCATCGGCCAGGCAGAGGTCGTCTATACCAACAAAACGCCTCTGACGGAGGAAATCTTTGCCCGCTGCCCCTCCATCCGCTTTGTGGGCGTGCTGGCCACGGGCTACAATGTGGTGGACGTGGCCGCCGCCCGCCGCCGTGGGATCCCCGTCAGCAATATTCCGGCTTATGGCACAGAAGCCGTGGCCCAGGCGGCCATGGCGCTGCTGCTGGAAATCTGCAACCAGGTGGGGCATCACAGCCAGGCCGTTCAGGAAGGCCGCTGGAGCAGCTGCCCCGACTTTTGCTTCTGGGACACCCCTCTCATGGAGCTGGCCGGAAAAACCCTGGGCATTGTGGGCTTTGGCCGCATCGGGCAGGCCATGGCCCGTTTGGGCCGCGCCTTTGGCATGGAGGTTTTGGCCACCGGCTCCCGACCCACGGAAGCCGGCCGGGCTTTGGCCCAATATGTCTCCCTGGACGAGCTGCTGGCCCGGGCCGATGTGGTCAGCCTCCACTGCCCCCTGTTCCCGGAGACGGAGCGCATGATCAACCGGGATTCTCTGGCCAAAATGAAGGATGGCGTCATCTTGCTGAATACCGGCCGGGGGCAGCTGATCTGCGAGCCGGCTCTGGCAGAGGCACTGCACAGCGGCAAGGTCCGGGCCGCCGGACTGGATGTGCTCTCCCAGGAGCCGCCGGCGGCAGACAATCCCCTGCTGTCCGCTCCCAACTGCTTTATCACGCCTCACATCGCCTGGGCGCCCCGGGAGACCAGGCAGCGGCTCATGGATATCGCCGTGGACAATCTCCGCGCTTTTCTGGCCGGAAGCCCCATCCACGTGGTGAATCCCTGACCTGGGACAGATTTTCTGACACGTTAAAACGGGCAGGCATGCAGTGTTAACTGCATGCCTGCCCGTTCAGATTCTGAAAAGGCAAAAATCAGAAATAGCGCTTGCTGGCCTTGTCAATCTCCTCGGTCAGCGCCTCATAGACGCCCGGGAAGGTGCTCATGGGCAGGCCCTGCGAGGCATTGGGGATGAAGTACAGCTTGCCGCACTCCCGGCAGGCCCGGTCCACTTCTCTGGCCACAACCTCCTGGGTCCAGCCCTCATAGTCCACGGACGCGCTGTCAATGCCGCCCATAAACGTAATCTTGCCGCCGTATTTCTTGATCAGCTCGGGGATATTGTTGGTGGTCATGACGCCCTGCCAGATGTCAATGCCCACATCAATCATGTCCGGTACAAGGGTGGCGGCATAGGAATCGGAATGGTGAATGACCAACTCCACACCATGGGACTTATAGTAGCCGTAGATTTTCTCATAGGCCGGCTTCAGGAATTCCCGGAACATTTCCGGAGACATGAACGTGGACTGCTGGCTGCCCCAGTCGTCATGGTGGAAAATCGCCTCGGGCTTCACATATTTGCACAGTTCGGCGGCATAGTCCAGCTCAAACTCCGTGATGCAGTCGATGATCTCATGCAGCTCATCGGGATATTCATAGAACGCCATGAGACAGTTCTGAATCTCCATGAGGTAGTGGCACTGTTCAAACACGCCGGGGGCGAAGAAGCATGTCACAAACTGCTCCTTGCGGTCAACGGCCTCCGCCTTGGCAATAAAGGGCTCCCACTCCTCGGCGTCATAGACCACGCGGGGGACCTTCACATAGTCCCGCCAGTTCTCAATGTCCTTGATCACAACATGCTCCGGGTCATGGACCGGGAAAGCGCCGGGAGTGCCCTTGGGCCAGGAACGGGTCACGCCCCAGGCGTTGACCACATTGCACTCGCCGTATTTGGGCGCACGATTGCGCTTACCAAAAGGCGATCCCTGCACGACCCCAAAAGCCTCATACTGGTTGACAAAGCGGTCGGGATTGCCGCCATGCATGGTTTCCAACAGATTCTGACGTTTCGTTAACATGTTCATTCCTCCATTTCAAGATCAAGACCAAAGAGCCGGGCAAGGGCTGTGGGAAGCTCTGCCGGTGTCAGGTTTTTCTGCGTTTTCTCCCCCTGGTGCAGGATGGTCAGCAGGTCGCCTGTCAGGGACACCCAGCCATCCCCGGTGCAGCGGTAGAGCACCGGCTTTTGGGTGAAGGGGGAACGGGGCGAGCTGCCAAAATAGGCATTGAGAATCTCGAAGTCCACATCCGGCCACGGCTCGTCCCGGACCGCCAGCACCGGTTCCGGTGTTCCCTGCTCCAGACGCGCCACGGTGAAGCCGCCGGCCTGCGGCAAGATCACAAAAGGCTCCCCTGCCACGGTCTGCACTGCATCCGTATCCAGGGACACAATCCCCTTGGGGCCTGCGCCGCCAAAGCCCACGTCCACGAACCAGCGCCCGCCGTCCACCGTCACAATGGTGGCCCGATGGGACAGAGGCCTGGGATCCGTCCGATGATGGACCACTCTGGCAGCCACCGGGCGGCAATCATATCCCAGGGACTGCAGCAGCAGGCAGAGCAGCTTGTTCAGTTCAAAGCAGTAGCCGCCCCGCCGCCGCAGAACAATTTTTTCAAACAGCCGTTCCGGTTCCAGGGACGGCGCCTGATGGGTATACAGGCTCTCCAGGTTCTCAAAGGGCACCGCCTCCAGGTGGAAGCGGACCAAAGCCCCCAAGGCCTCCGCAGAGGGGGCCTGGGGCATCGGCGCGCCTATTCGCGCCAGATAGGCCGGTACATCCGGCAAAAACCGCTCCGCCATACTGTCTAACGTCGACTTCCTGCCGATGCTTGGCGACGGTCTCCTTGGTCAGACCATCGCCAACCATCAACACCAGCAGCTGAGGGTTCTGGAACAGAGAGCGGAACATTTCCGGAATACTGCACATAGGAAACGATAGCCGCAGCGACGAGGATCACGGCGGACAACAGCTCGTTGTCACCCACGCCGAGCAGATATTTCAGTGTCTTGCTCCGGCCCTTTGATTGGATTTGCTGGATTTGGTTGATATGCTTCTCTTCTGACATAAAACCCTCCCTTTGGAGTTCTGTGTTTATCGTCCACGTCCTTGCGTGAAAATGCGAAGGCATCTGCAATGTTTCATCAGAAATATGCATTGCCGGAAGTACAAAATTAGAATGTGGAGGGATTCCTTTCCGGAACTTTGTGCATATTTTATAATCACATGGTAGCATTTCTCCTTTTATTTGTCAATTAGTGCATGTTCTTCACATTCGAATTCCTTACTTGTGTGATTCCCATTCTTGCATTTCCTCATTTTTGAGGATACAATAGAGAGGCAGGAGCCTTGCAAAGCCCATGTCCAGCCGGCGCAGGGCTGCCGAAGGGAGTGTCTGCTATGAATGTCAATCGTTTCTCTCAGTCCGGGCGAATGCTGCTGAGCATCCGGATGCTGGCCGATCCTCTGGATGAGCTGTTCTGGGAATACCAGGTGCAGCTGGAGGGTGATACGCCGCGGCTGCGGGGATGCCAGCTGTACTGCGGGCAAAGCCCCCTGCAGGAGGATCTGATCTATCTGCTGCCCGAGGGCGTCCAGGACTTCCCCATCGATACCTACAGCTATATCACCCCGGAGGATCTGCAGGGACGCGCACCGCACATCCGCTGTGTCCGGCACCCCATCAACGAGGTGCTCAACACCATTCTGACCACCTTTCAGCATTATCACGATTTTGAAATGCAGCTGGGCGCCATTGTCACCGGCGGCGGCAGTCTCAGCGACCTGTGCCTGCTGAGCAGCGACTTCTTCCGCAACCCGGTCTATATCCACGACAATATGTTCACAGTTCTGGCCATGTCCCACCGGGTGGATGGCACTTTGAAGCTGGAATACAACGAGAAAAACGGCCGGATTCACATTCCCCTCTGGCTCATCGATGACTTCAAATTTGACAACAGCTATCGCAGCACCCTGGAGCAGCACCATGCCAGCATCTGGGGCAACGACCAATATCCCTTCAATATGCGTAGCCTCTATGTCAACCTCTGGGACGGCAGCCAGTACCGGGGCCGTCTGCTGATCAACGAAATCAGCACGCCGCTGCAGCCGGGACAATTTCAGGCCGCAGAATATCTGGCCGAGTACATTATGATGATTTTGCGCCGCAATGACCGGGACCGCAACCACCACTACCGCAGCTTCGACGATACCTTCATCGATCTGATCTCCACCGGTCAGGCAGACCGCTATGACCTGGAAGCCATGCTGGACGTGCTGGACTGGGACGCCAGGGATCAATACCTGTGTCTGAAGCTCCAAAGCCAGGATTCTGACATTGCCATCCGCTCCGACGGCGCCCTGCGCAGCAAGCTGGCCTCCCTGCTACAGCACTATTTCAGCTTCTACTACGAACAGCAGCTGTGCGCCGTGGTCAATCTCACCCGCTTCCGGGTCAGTCCCCATGCCATTCGCCTTCAGTTGGCGCCCCACATCCGGGACAGCTATATGTTCGGCGGCCTTTCCAGTCCGGTTTCCGGCATCCTGACCATAGGCAGCGGCTTCCGGCAGGCGGATATTGCCCTCCGGGCCGCCGCAGCCGCCAAGCACAGCCAATGGCTGGTGTCCTTTGCCGACTGTGCCCTGGATTATATTCAATCCTGCGCCGCAGAGCAGCTGCCGCCGGAGCTGCTGGCCGCGCCGGTGCTCCAGGAGCTGCGCCAATTTGACAAGGCCCACAGCACCCAGTATTATGACACCCTGCGGGCCTTTCTGCTCCACGAGCGCAGCATTCCCAAAACCGCCGAAGCCCTGATCATCCACCGCACCACCCTCACCTACCGCCTGGGCAAGCTGCAGGAACAATGGAATCTGAATCTGGATGACAGCGACACCCGGCTGTATCTGCTGCTGTCCTTCCGTCTTCTGGACGCCGGCGGCAGAACAGACGCATAAAAAGCCGCTGCGAAACAAATGTTTCGCAGCGGCCCAGCGTGTCGAAAAAGTCTTTTCGACACGCTTTCGTTTCAAGCAGGCTTGAAACG
>CAMBCW010000115.1 GCA_945864925.1 uncultured Clostridia bacterium | reverse complement strand
ACACTGCATATCGTCGGCAGCGTCAGATGTGTATAAGAGACAGGGCCATGAGACCGAAACGGTCGCTCATGCCGTATTGGGTGATCATCCGTCTGGCCAGCTCCGTGGCCCGCTCAATGTCGTTGGCAGCACCGGTGGTCATGGAGCCGAACACCACCTGCTCAGCGGCCCGGCCGCCCAGGAGAGTCTCCAGCTCCGTGATCAGCTCTTCCTTGGTGCTGAGGAACTTTTCCTCTTCCGGCATCTGCAGGGTATAGCCCAGGGCGCCGGAGGTATGGGGGACGATGGTGATTTTGGTAACGGGCATGGAGTGCTTCTGCAGGGCGGAAACCAGGGCATGTCCCACTTCGTGATAGGCCACCATGCGCTTTTCCATGTCGGTCAGGACGGTGCCCTTCTTTTCTGTGCCGGCAATGACGGTTTCAAAGGAAACCAGCAGATCCTCCTGATTGACGGCCTTGCGGCCATGGCGCACGGCCCGCAGGGCGGCTTCGTTGACCAGGTTGGCCAGGTCCGCGCCGACAGCGCCGGCCGTGGCCTGGGCGATCTTCTGCAGATCCACATCCTCGGCCAGCTTGATGTTCTTGGTGTGGACCCGCAGGGTCTGGTAGCGGCCGGCCAGATTGGGCCGGTCCACTTCGATGCGGCGGTCAAAGCGGCCGGGCCGCATCAAAGCCTTGTCCAGGATTTCCGGCCGGTTGGTGGCGGCCAGAATGACCACGCCCTTGCTGGAATCGAAGCCATCCAGCTCTGCCAGCAGCTGGTTCAGGGTCTGCTCCCGTTCGTCGTTGCCGCCGAAGCGGGAATCCCGCGTGCGGCCGATGGCGTCGATTTCGTCGATGAACACGATGGCCGGGGCCACTTTGGACGCCTGCTGGAACAGATCCCGGACACGGCTGGCGCCCACGCCCACGAACATCTCCACAAAATCGGAGCCGGAGATGGAGAAGAAGGGGACCTTGGCCTCGCCGGCCACGGCCTTGGCCAGCAGCGTCTTGCCGGTGCCGGGAGAACCTACCAGCAGCGCGCCCTTGGGCAGCTTCGCGCCGATGGCGGTGTATTTCTGGGGATTGTGGAGGAAATCGATGATTTCCACCAGGGATTCCTTGGCCTCGTCCTGGCCTGCCACATCGGCGAAGGTCACACCGGTCTCTTTTTCCATGTAGACCTTGGCTTTGCTTTGGCCCATACCGCCGATGCCGCCTCCTCCTCCCATACGCTTGGCCATGGAGTTCATGAACAGGCTGATGATCAGATAGAATAGGGCAAAGGGCAGCACATAGGTCAGCAGAATGGACAGGAGGGGATTCATTTCCTCCTGGACAGGCGCATCATATTCAATGCCGCGGGCTTCCAGCTCCGCGATCAACGGATCGGTGCTGGCGCTGGGGATCAGGCCGGTGTAGTAGATCACCTGTTTGCTGACGTCTTTTTCTGCTTCCTCTTTGGTGAGGAACAGAATGCGGTCCTGATTCTTGAATTGCACCTGCGCGATTTTTCCGGCTTCCAGGGCGCTGGTAAATTCCGAATATGTGACTTCCTGGAGATAGGCGTTGGAAATGCTGGTGTAGACCAGATTGATGATCACGGTGAAAACCAGCGCCACCACCACAACAGTCAGAATGCTTTTTACCCGCTTGCCGTCCGGATCGTCCTGCGGCGCGTTCTTTCGCGGGTCTTTCTGTTTGGGATCGTTGCTCAAGGCGTCTGCCTCCTTTTGTAAATCCGCGTGGATAGGGACTGCTTCTGTCAAATTGTATCCATATTAGCACAGAAAGTCCGCAGATACAAGGAGAAGGCGCGGGTTTTCGTGTAAATTTTCTATGAATGTGGCAGGCGGGGAAGTCATGCGGGTGGGAGTAAATTTGGAAGGCTCCTGCGTTTTTTGGCGGTTTTGCTTGTAAGTGCGGGGATTTCCTGTTATACTATATATTGGCTTGTTATGATTGCCCGGCCTGCGGCCGGATAGGAGCGTAAAAAACATGGAAGAAAAACAGAACCGCCGTCCTTCCAGGCCCCGGGAACCGGAGCGCCGGGAACTGGCGGAGGATATGATTGAGGGCCGCAATGCCCTGACAGAGGCCCTGCGCAGCGGCCGCACCATTGACAAGGTGTTTGTGGCCGCCGGAGATACGGATAAGGCGCTGGCCCGCCTGACTGCTCAGGCCCGGGAAGCCGGCGCCGTGGTGGTGGCCACAGACCGCCGCAAACTGGACCAGATGAGTCCCACCGGCGCCCATCAGGGAGTCATGGCTCAGGTGGCGGCCCATCAGTATGCTACGGTGGAGGAGATTCTCCAGCGGGCCGCGGACAAAGGGGAGGCACCTCTGCTGGTACTGTGCGATGAGCTCAGTGACCCCCACAACCTCGGCGCCATCCTGCGGACGGCGGAGTGTGCCGGCGCCCACGGCGTCATCATCCCCAAGCGCCGCAGCGTGGGCCTGACAGCGGTGGTGTCCAAAACCTCCGCCGGTGCGGTGGAATATATGCCTGTGGCCCGGGTGGGGAACCTGGCCGCCACCATTCGGGAGCTGAAGCAGCGGGGCGTCTGGATCTACGGCACCGCAGCCGGCGGGCAGACGGACCTGTACCATGCGGATCTCGGCGGGCCTGCGGCCATTGTGATCGGCAGCGAGGGACAGGGAATGAGCCGTTTGGTGGCAGAGAGCTGTGATGTGCTGGTATCCATTCCCATGAAGGGGCAGATTACGTCTCTGAATGCTTCTGCAGCAGCGGCAATTATGCTGTATGAGGCAGTCAGACAGCGAAGCGGCTCGCCTCGGTAATAAAACAAGTCCCTGCAGAGGGACGCCATTGTGATCAAGCGGCGGCGTTTGGCGGCCGGTTGATATCGGAGAAACCTATGAAGAAAAAATCCCGCGATTCGGAGGAAAAACTGAATATTCAGACGCCAGCCGTCGCGGAGCCGGAGGAGGAAACCTACTCCCTGGAGGATATCATGCGGGAATTCGGAGGCTGGAGCAAGCAGCCGGAACCGGAGCCCGAGCGAGAACCCGAACCGGAACCTGCGGCTCCGCCGGAGCCGGCGCCCAAGCCCGGGAACATTCCGGAGCCTGCGCCAGAGCCGAAGCCTGCACCGGTGCTGCGGCCCAATTTCGGAAAAGAAGAGCCGTCAAAGTCTGCGGCGGACGTGATGCGGGTGGCTGCCTCGGCGGAGGCACCCCGGCAGAAGCCGTCCTTCAAGCTGGTGGATCTGTCCGGGGACACCATTCCCTTCCAGACTGTGCGGGAGGAGGATCTGCAGGAGCCGGAAACCAAAACGGCACCGGTGGAAATGCCCGAGGAGCCGGAACCGGCGGAACGGGATCCCAGACAGGTGCGGGCGGAGCAGCAGGCGGAAAAGCGCAGCCAGAAGCGGCTGAAAAAACAGGAGGCCCAGCGCCGCAAGGCCCAGCGGGCCGCTGTGCGGGCCGCCCGTCGGGAGGAACCGGAGATCGTCTATCCCTCCCCCCAGGAAGCCTGCGCCGCTTATGCAAAGGTGGGAACGCTGCGGCTGCGGCTGCTGGTGACGGCGCTTTTGACGGTGGTATCCGCCGTGCTGCTGGGCCTGAGCCAGTATGCCATCGGCAGCCTGGACCTGACCGGGAACAGAAGATTATTCTCGGTTCTGATGCTGGCGCTGCTGCTGCTGCAGTGCGTGCTGTCCTACGAAGTTTTTATCCGCGGAATTTACCAGGCCCTGAAGCTCCGGTTTGACCTGATGAGTCTGCTGACCCTGATGGTGCTGGTATCGGCGGGGGATTCCTTCTTTGCCGTTTCCCAGGGCCGCGCGCCCTTCTGCACGGCGCCTTCCCTGGCGCTGCTGCTGGCGCTGTGGAGTGTGGCTCTGGAGCGAAAGGCCAAATGGAGAACCCTGAAAACAGTCCTGTCCATGGATCATCCCGTGGCGGCGGCCAAGGAGGAAAAGGCCTGGCACGGGCTGGATTGTATTTTCCGCCGGGAGGGGAGCCTGGACGCCTTCACGGCCATGCTGGAGACGCCGGACGCGGCGCAGAAGGTCATGCGGGTTTATGCGCCTGCCGCAGCCGCCATTACACTGGTGCTGGCCATTTTGTCAGCGGTCTACGGCGGAGGCGATCTGCTTTGGGCCTGGGCGGCTTTGCTGACGGCGGCGCTGCCCTGTGGAGGATTCCTCTCCTGCTGCAGGCCGTTTTCCATCCTGGCCAGCCGGCTGAGCAAGACCGGCGCGGCTCTCTGCGGCTGGCGGGGCGCCAAAATTCTCAGCGGCGAATGCGGCATTATCATCCGGGATCAGGACCTGTTTCCGGCCAAGAATATTGCCATCAACGGCATGAAGATGTACTCTGACCTGCCGGCACGGCAGGTGGTGGGCTACGCGGCGGCGGTGGTACAGGCCGCCGGCAGCGGACTGCTGCCCCTGTTTGAGGAGCTGGTGAAGAACGAGAATGGCCGCCGCTATACGGCGGATTCCTTCCGCCAGTACGAAGGCGGCGGCTTGGGTGCGGAGATCCGCGGTGATGTGGTGCTGCTGGGGACCCTGCCCTTTATGCGCCTCATGGGCGTCCATGTGCCGGAGGGCACCCGGATTCAGTCGGCTGCCTATATTTCCGTCAACAAGGAGCTGGCCGGTGTTTTTGCCCTGACTTACGCGCCTTCTGCCGGAACCCGCAGCGGCCTGCACAGTGTCATGCACAGCAGCGGTCTGACACCGGTGCTGGCCACCCGCGACTTTATGATCACGCCGGCGCTGGTGAAGAAGCGCTATAAAGTCTCGGCCGACCGGCTGGAATTCCCGGTGGTGGCGGAGCGGGCGCGCCTTTCTGCGCCGGAGGCCGGTGCAGATGGCAAGCAGGGCGCGCTGATGGCAAAAGGCAGCTTCCTGAGTTTTGCCTCCGCTGTCTCCGGAGGCCGTTTGCTCCGGCGGGCGGTGCATGCGTCCGTGGCTGTGAGCCTGCTGGGAGGCATTCTGGGGACAGGCCTGGTGTGCCTGCTGACCTATCTGGGTTCCGTGGAGGCTGCGTCTGCTGTCAACCTGCTGGTTTACCAGCTCCTGTGGCTGCTGCCCAATCTGCTGATCACGGGTTTGATTGGGAAAACCTAATAAATTTCTGCTTTGATTTTTTCCGAATGGCACAAATTTTTGTGGAAACCACCGGTGAAACCAGAATGTAATTGCATTCGATTTGGAAATGAAGTATAATTTGGAGTATTAGGCGGCAGACGGCTTGCCGCAGCAGGGCCGGTTTCCTCGATTCCCGGCCCCAGGAAAGGAGAACATTACGTTATGAGCTACACTGCGAAGGATATCCGCAACATTGCACTGCTGGGACATGGCGGCGACGGAAAGACCATGCTGGCAGAGGATATGCTGTTTATGACCCACGGTTCTGACCGTCTTGGCACCATCGCCGACGGCAATACCGTTTCTGACTTTGATCCGGAGGAGATCAAGCGGCAGTATTCCATTTCCACGTCTCTGATTCCCGTGGAGTTTGAGGGCTGCAAGATCAACCTGCTGGATAACCCCGGCTTCTTTGATTTCGCCGGTGAGATTGTGCAGTCCCTGCGGGTGGCCGACGCCGGCCTGATTGTCCTGTCTGCCAAGAGCGGCATCGCTGTGGGCACCGAGAAGGCCTGGAAGTCCCTGAAGGACGCCGGCAAGCCCACCATGTTCTATATTTCCAAAATGGACGAGGACCACGCCAACTATTATAAGGTTGTGGACGATATGCGTGCCGCCTTCGGCAACACTGTCGTGCCGCTGCAGTTCCCCATGATGAAGGGGGAGAAGTGCATCGGTCTGGTGGATCTGCTGAGCAAGACCGCCCGGGATACCAAGGGCAATGACTGCCCCCTGACCCCCGAGGCGGAGGAGCGTCTGGAAGAGTACCTGATGGAGCTTTCCGAGCAGGTGGCCGAAACCAGCGAAGAGCTCATGGAGAAGTTCTTCATGGAAGAGCCCTTTACCACCGAAGAACTGGTGCAGGGCGTCAAGGACGGCATGATGCAGCGTTCCATCACCCCCGTCTTCTGCGGCAGCGCCCTGGCCGGCTACGGCAGCAAGCGTGTTATGGAGTACATCGTGAAGTTCTGCCCCAATCCTCTGGAGGGCCTGGCCCTGCAGACTGAGGAGGGCGGCGAGCTGAAGCTGGATCCCAAGGGCAGCCCAATGGCCTTTGTTTACAAGACCATCTCCGACCAGTTCGGCAAGAACTCCTTCTTCAAGGTCATTTCCGGCGACATCACCGAGGGCATGGCGGTTGTCAACGCCCGGACCGGCGGCGCTGAAAAGCTCAGCAATATCTTCTTCCCCAAGGGCAAGAACCTGACCAAGGCCAGCAAGATTGCCTGCGGCGACATCGGCGTTGCCACCAAGCTCGGCTCCGTCAAGACCGGCGATACCCTGGGTCTGGCCGGCAAGACCGTGGCCATCAAGGGCATGGAATATGATGAGCCCTGCTACACCATGGCCATCTATGCAAAGGTCAAGGGCCAGGAGGACAAGATCGCTTCCGGCCTGAATAAGCTCAACGAGGAGGACGCCTCCTTCCGTTACGGCACCAACACCGAGACCAAGGAAATGATCATCTCCGGCGTGGGCGACATTCACTTGGGCGTTATCTGCTCCAAGCTGGCCAGCAAGTTCAAGGTGGAAGCCGACCTGCGGCCCGCCAAGATCGCCTACCGCGAGACCATCAAGAAGAAGGTCGAGGTCCACGGCCGTCACAAGAAGCAGTCCGGCGGCCACGGCCAGTTCGGTGACGTCTATATCCGCTTCGAGCCCCAGTCCGAGACCGAGGACATGATCTTCGGCGACGAGACCGTCGGCGGCTGCGTGCCGAAGAACTTCATCCCCTCCGTCGAGAAGGGCCTGCGCAACTGCATCTCCAAGGGCGTCCTGGCCGGCTATCCGGTCGTGTTCCTGAAGGCCACCCTGTACTTCGGCTCCTACCACCCGGTCGACTCCTCCGATATGGCCTTCCAGACTGCCGCCGGCATCGCCTATAAAGAGGGCCTGCCCACCGCCGGTCCCACCATTCTCGAGCCGATTGGCGAGCTGAAGGTCACGGTGCCCGACGCCAACATGGGCGACATCATCGGCGACCTGAACAAGCGCCGCGGCCGCGTGATGGGCATGAACCCCACCGGCGACGGCCTGCAGGTGGTCGAGGCCGAGGTCCCGATCGGTGAGATGAGCTCCTACCCGATCGACCTGAGAGCCATGACCCAGGGCCGCGGCTCCTACAGCCTGAAGTTCGTCCGCTACGAGGAAGTCCCGCAGATCAACCAGCAGAAGATCATCGACGACGCCAAGAAGAACGA
>CAMBCW010000114.1 GCA_945864925.1 uncultured Clostridia bacterium | reverse complement strand
GGGCCTACGGCGCTTTGAACATGGGGGGCGACAGCGAAGAAGCCGCGCGGGCATAAGCAGACGAACCGGCTCCCGCGGCAGCGGGAGCCGGTTCTTTATCGCGCCCGCAGCTGCCAGAAAGCGACGGCGCTGGCAGCGGCCACGTTGAGGGAGTCCACCTGATGGGACATGGGAATACGGACGGTATAGTCGCAGCCGGCAATGGTGGCCGGGGCCAGGCCATCGCCCTCGGTGCCCAGGATAATGGCCAGCTTGTCCTCGGCCAGGAGCCGGGGATCCTCAATGGTGACGGAGTCGTCGCTCAGGGCCATGGCGGCGGTTCGGAAGCCCAGCTCCCGCAGCCGGGTCAGGCCCGGCTGGGGCCATTGGCCGGCGTCGCTGCCCAGACGGGTCCAGGGCACCTGGAACACGGTGCCCATGCTGACCCGGACGGCCCGGCGGTTCAGGGGATCACAGCAGGTAGGGGTCAGCAGCACGGCGTCCATGCCCAGGGCGGCGGCGGAGCGGAAGATGGCGCCCACATTGGTGGTGTCCACAATGCCCTCCAGCACGGCAACCCGGCGGGCGTTGGCGCAGAGGGCTTCCACCGGGGGCAGTTGGGGCCGGCGCATGGCGCACAGCACGCCCCGGGTCAGGGCGTAGCCGGTCAGTGCCGCCAGCAGGCTGCCGTCGCCGGTATAGACCGGAACGTCTCCGCAGCGGTCGAGAATTTCCCGGGCGTCTCCGGTGATGTGCCGCCGCTCCATGAGCAGGGAAACCGGCTCACACCCGGCGTCCAGGGCCCGGGCGATGACCTTGGGACTCTCTGCGATAAAAACACCCTTCTCCGGTTCCAGCCGGTTTCGCAGCTGGGCCTCGGTGAGACGGACAAACACGTCCAGCTCCGGCCGGGAAAGGTCGGTGAGTTCAATGATCTGGGGCATAAAGATCGCTCCTCGAAACGAGATAAGGAAAAATCCCGAATGCCTGCGCATCCGGGATTTTTTGGCGGAGTAGGAGGGATTCGAACCCTCGGTACGCTTTTGACGTACACACGATTTCCAGTCGTGCTCGTTATGACCTCTTCGATACTACTCCATGAGGCCGCTGACTCAAACAGCTCGATTATCATACACGATAGAACGAATTTTGTCAAGATAAAAAATGAAAAAAGTTGGGGGCCGCAAAGGGCCCCCAGGGAGTTTTATTCCACCGTGACGCTCTTGGCCAGGTTTCGCGGCTTATCCACGTCGCAGCCCCGCATCAGGGCCACATAGTAGGCGAAGGTCTGCAGCACCACCACCGACAGGCTGGGCTGATACAGCAGCTCTGTCTTGGGAATCAGGATGGCACTGTCCATGGTTTTGGCAATTTCGCCGCCCAGATCCTCAATGGTGATGCCCAGCACGTCGGCGCCCCGGGCCTTGACCTCCTTGACGTTGGACATGGTCTTGTCAAAGAGCTTGGGATTGGTGGCCGTGGCCACCACCAGGGTACCGTTCTCGATCAGAGAGATGGGACCGTGCTTCAGCTCACCGGCGGCGTAGGCCTCAGAGTGAATATAGGCGATTTCCTTCAGCTTCAGGCTGCCCTCCAGGCAGGTGGCACTGTCCAGATGGCGGCCGATGAAGAAAACGTCGTGGTTGTTGAAATACTGGGAGGCGTAATACTGGATCTGCTGGATGGTCTCCGGGGCGATGACCCGCTCAATTTTATCCGGCAAGGCCAGCAGATCGGTCAGCAGCTGGTCATAGCGCGCCTGGGGCAGGGTGCGCAGATCCTGGGCGATGTACAGAGCCAGCAGGTACATGACGGACAGCTGGGTGGAAAACGCCTTGGTTGTGGCCACGGCAATCTCCGGGCCGGCCCAGGTATAGAGCACGTCGTCGGCGGTTTTGGCAATGGAGCTGCCCACTACGTTGACGATGGCCAGAGTCCGGGCGCCCCGGCGCTTGGCCTCCCGCAGAGCCGCCAGGGTGTCGGCGGTTTCACCGGACTGGCTGATGATGACCACCAGGGTGGTGTCATCCAGCACCGGATCGGCATAGCGGAATTCCGAGGCCAGTACCGGCTCCACCGGCACCTGGCAGAGATTCTCGATGATATATTTGCCGTGGATGCCCACATAGTAGGCGGAGCCGCAGGCTACGATGTAGATCCGTTTCAGATGTTCCAAATAGCTGGCTGGCAGCTGAATGTCGTCCAGCACTACCCGGCCGTCCTTGATTCTGGGGTGGATGGTGTCCCGGACGGCCTTGGGCTGCTCGTGGATTTCTTTGAGCATAAAGTGGGCGTAGCCGCCCTTTTCCGCTGCCGACAGCTCCCAGGAGACGTGCTCCGGCTGCTTCTGAATGTGTTCGCCGTGCTGGTCGTAGAAGTGGACGCTGTCCTTGTCCATGACCAGCAGATCGCCGTCGTTGAGATAGACCACGTCCCGGGTGTATTTCAGAATGGCCGGCACGTCGGAAGCGATGAAGTTGCAGCCCTGGCCGTAGCCGAAGATCAGGGGGCTGTCCTTTTTAACGCCGATGATGGTGTCGGGGTAGTCCCGGCACAGAACACCCAGGGCGTAGCTGCCCTCCACGCGGCTGACGGCCTTCTGGACGGCGTCTTTGAAATCGCAGCCCATGTCGTAATAGAACTCAATGAGGTTGGCCACGACTTCCGTGTCGGTCTCCGAGTGGAATTTCTTGCCCCGGGCCATGAGCAGCTCCTTGAGCTCCAGATAGTTTTCGATGATGCCGTTGTGAACCACGGCGATTTTGCCGCTGTCGGCCATATGGGGATGGCTGTTGGTATCCGAGGGAGCGCCGTGGGTAGCCCAGCGGGTGTGGCCGATGCCCACACAGCCGTGGAGGGCCTTGCCGCCGTCGGTCAGGTCAATCAGCGCCTGCAGGCGCCCTTTGGCTTTGGCGACCTTGAGTACGCCCTCGTCAAACACGCAGACGCCGGCGGAGTCGTAGCCCCGATATTCCAGCTTGGAAAGACCGTCCAGCAGGATGGGAGCGGCCTGCTCCTGTCCAACATATCCTACAATACCGCACATAAATGATAAATCCTCCTGATTCTAGTCTGAAATGGGCAGAATAACCCCATTTCGGTTCATCAAAAGGACAAACTCGCAGCGGATCTGTCGCTTTTCTTCCCGGTCACAGCCCCTCTGTTTTGCGGTCGCCCGCATATTTCTGACTGTGTCACACTGCCGGGGGCAGCGGGAGCGCATCCGCCGAATGTTCGATCACGCTCCGCCTCGTCGTCCTGCCGGAGCAGGCACTGGCGCTTGTGATGAGCCGAAGCCCATGAATCCTCCTTTCGTTCTGCGATATCTATGATGCCTCCTATGGGGAATCAAACAAACTGATTTGGCTAGAAACCAAGGCGCGAAGGCTTTCCAGCCTATGCACGGGGACAGCGCCCCGTTCCTCCAATGCTGCCATGGCCGGGGAGCCATCGGCAAAGACATACAGCTCCGACCAACGGTGGCGGAGGTTCTCCAGACAGCCCTGCCAGGTGCCGCCGGAACCGAAGGTGCACTGGGCCGCCAGGGTTTTCTCCCCCAGCATATGGATCAACCCATTGCGGTGAAGCGCCCGGGCAGGGGAGAAGGGGCAATCGTAACCCGCTTCGCTGAGATACAGGGTGTTTGCCTGGGGCGGGTGAGCGGTCAGCAGATCGGCTACAAAGATCACACAGGAGCCGCCATGCTCCAGACAGGCGTTCTGGGCGGTCAGATCGGCGCCCTGGGCGCCGCCGGACACCAAAACCAGGCCCTCTTGGGCAGCCAGTCTTCCGGCCTGCCGGGCAAAGGCCTCATTTTCCGGCAAAAGCCGCCGGGATCCCACCACAGCCACGGCAGGGCGGCGCAGCAGGGATCCATCGCCCCGGTAAAACAGCACCGGAGTGCTGGCCTCCTGCCCCATTTGCCGCAGACGATCGGGGTAGGCAGGGGAGAGCCGGGTCAGGGGATGAATTCCCAGGGCCTGGCCCCGGGCTATATAGTCCCGCAGACGGGAGGTGCGGCTTAAAAGGGCCAGAATCCGGTTGACCTGACTTTCGTCATAGCCCAGGGACCGCAGCTCTGCCGCTGACAGTTCCGCCAGGGGATTGCCGCCCATACAGGAAGTCCGCACCCGCCGGCCCAGCTCCCGGAACTGGGCGGTGGTCAGGGGCCGGCTCTCCGGGTCGCCCAGCTGGCAGCACAGCAGCAGGACGCCCTCCTCTGCGGCGGTCACCGGAACTTCTTCCGCACCGGCGGCTTTTTGACCTCGTCGTCCACCAGCAGGTCGCCCTCAATGAACTTCATGGGGCGGATGGTGAAGTGGGAGTACTTGGCGATTTCGTCCAGCTTGGCCTTCTCCGGGAAGTTGCCCAGAATGGACCAGGCTGCGCCCTTGCGCTTGGCCCGGCCGGTACGGCCGATGCGGTGGATATAATATTCGTTCTCCTCCGGCACGTCGAAGTTGATGACGCAGTCCACATCGTCCACGTCGATGCCCCGGGAGGCCACATCCGTGGCGATGAGCACCGACAGCTTGCCGTCCTTGAAGGTTTTCATGGTCTTTTCCCGGATGGCCTGGCGGATGTCGCCGTGGATGCAGTCGGCGTCCAGACCGGCCCGGCGCAGATCGTCGCTGAGCCGCTGGCACATGTGCTTGGTGTTGCAGAACACGATGACCCGCTCATACTGCATGGCCCGGATGAGCCGCAGGGTGGTTTCCGTCTTTTCCAATGGGGGGACGGTCAGGGAATACTGGTCGATGTCCGGCTTGTTGTCCTGGTCGGCGGGGATGGTGATCTCCACCTCGTCCCGCTGGTACATCCAGCTGACGGTCATGACCTCCTGGGAGATGGTGGCGGAAAACAGGCCCATGCTCTTCTTGTTCTTGAGCTTGTCCAGGATATGGGTCACATCCTTGAAGAAGCCCATATCCAGCATCCGGTCAGCCTCGTCCAGCACCACGGTGTGAACCTTGTCCAGCCGCAGGTTCTTGCGGTTGTAGTGGTCCATGAGCCGGCCCGGTGTGGCTACCACGATCTGGGGATGGGCGTTCAGGGCCTTGATCTGGGGTTCCATCCGCTGGCCGCCGTAGACCACGGCCACCCGGATGTTTTTATAGTAGCGCAGCAGGCCCCGCAGCTCGTCGCAGATCTGGATGGCCAACTCCCGGGTGGGGGCCAGCACCAGACCCTGCAGATCCTCGGACTCCGCATCGATGTGCTCAATCATGGGGATGCCGAAGGCAAAGGTCTTGCCGGTGCCGGTAGGGGCCTTGGCAATGACGTCCTTCCACTGGAGGAATGGCGGAATGGCTTCGGCCTGAACCCGGGTGGGATAGCCGTAGCCCTTCTTTTCCAGGGCCTTCAAAATCTCCTCGGACAGGCCCAGATCCTTGAAAGTCAGTTCTTGTTCCATGGTTTTGTTCCTTTTATCTGAAATATGAGATCGGATTTCGTAAGCATGCACAATTCGATGATGATGATGGGGTTCTGTCCCGCACTGTCATTGTGAGGAGCGAAGCGACGCGGCAATCCGTATTTCCATACCCTGAGACCTCTGCAAAATCGGTCTGTGCAGGGGGAACGGATTGCCACACCAGTCTGCGGACTGGTTCGCAATGACATCGTTATTTTGAACACTTGCAAAAAACTTGCGGCTGCTTTTCAAGCCGATCATCATAATCTGAAATATTATTTATTATACCAGAGTATGGTGGGATTTGCAACTGGTGCGATTTTTCGTCAAAATCACAAGAAGGGGCGGAAAAATTTTCGGGGTCCTGTGCTTTTTGTCTTGATTTTTTCCGGACGGTGGAGTAAAATAAAAACACAATCAAAGATTGGTAGCTGTAACGAAGTGTTTCGCACACGGGCTGCAACTATCACTCGGCTTTGCTTCGAGTGTACTGAATCCCCATGGGATTTGGTGCATTTTTTGTTTTTCTGAAAAGGAGGTCTTTTTATGCAGTTACTCACCAACGGACGGCTTATCACCCGGGATCCGGCCAAGCCCTATTTCGAAAAAGGCGCCGTGGCCTTTGAAGGCACGAAAATCACCGAGGTCGGCGAAGAGGCGGCCCTGCGGGCCAAGTACCCCGACGCAAAAGTCATCGATGCCAAAGGCGGCGTGATTATGCCGGCCTTCATCAATGCCCATACCCACATCTACTCCGCCCTGGCCCGGGGCCTCGCCATTGTGGGCAACAATCCCACCAATTTCTATGAGGTCCTGGACGGCACCTGGTGGGCCATTGACCGGAAGCTGACCCTGGCCGGTACCAAGGCCTCCGCTGACGCACTGTACCTGGACTGCATCAAGCAGGGCGTCACCACCATCTTCGACCACCACGCCTCCTACTGCGAGATTCCCGGTTCTCTATTCAAAATTGCGGAATCTGCCAGGGAATTCGGAATCCGCAGCTGCCTGTGCTACGAGGTTTCCGACCGCGACGGCGAAGAGAAGTGCCTCCAGGCCATCCAGGAGAACGCCGATTTCATTACCTATTGTGAAAAAGAGCAGGATCCCATGCTCAAGGCCATGTTCGGCGGCCACGCCCTGTTCACCATCTCCGACAAGACCTTTGACCGCATGGTGGCTGCCAATAACGGCCGCACCGGCTACCACATCCATGTGTCCGAGGGCATGAATGACGTCTATGACAGCCTGCAGAACTACGGCCGCCGCCCGGTGCAGCGGCTGCAGGATCACGGGATCCTGGGCCCCAAGACCATCCTGGGCCACTGTATCCACGTCAACAGCGCGGAAATCGAGATCATCAAGTCCACGGACACCATTGTGGTCAACAACCCCGAGTCCAACATGGGCAACGCCGTGGGCATCTGCCCGGTGCTGCCGCTGTATAAGAACGGCATCCTCCTGGGCATGGGCACCGACGCCTACACCAACGACATGCTGGAGTCCCTGAAGGTGGCGCTTTGCTCCCAGCGCTCCAATGCCTGCCTGCCCAATGTGGCCTGGTGTGAGGTCACGGATATGCTCTTCAAGAACAACGCCAGGATCGGCGCCCGGTACTTCCCCGATGAGCTGGGCGTCCTGAAGGCCGGAGCTGCGGCGGACATCATCGTCATGGACTACAAGCCCTATACGCCCTTCTCCGATGCCAACATCGACGGCCATATGATCTTCGGTATGACCGGCCGCCAGTGCCAGACCACCATCGGCAACGGCAAGGTCCTCATGCTGGACCGCCAGCTGGTGGGGGTGGACGAGGAAGCCGTCAACGCCCATATTCTGGAGGAAGCCAAGAAGCTGTGGGGCGCGCTGAATCACTGCGAGTATTGATGCACCAAAAGCCTTCCGCCTGAGGCGATGCAGACTTGTTTCTTCCGTGTCATTGCGAGACCAGTCCGCATCCCGGAATGTTTTGGAGAGACGGATTGCCGCGTCGCTTCGCTCCTCGCAATGACAGGGGTATTTGGCAGTCCGC
>CAMBCW010000113.1 GCA_945864925.1 uncultured Clostridia bacterium | reverse complement strand
TGCTTCTATTCTACACCACATTGGAGGTTTACACAAAGTTTGGGATGGTCTCTAATTGCCGGCCCCATAAAGATCACATAGTCCGCACCTGTTTTTAGCTTGGCGATTCTCCGCATTTTGACACGATCCGGAGATAGGTTTTCTGTTTTTTTCTTCAATCCCGTTCCCTCCTATTGATTTGCACATTGCATCAGCACTCCCCTGCTCCCCCGCAGGTGGCTGTTTCTCTGTTCCGGTATTCCGAAACATAGACGGTCCTCCGCTGTTATTTCATGAACCTCAAATCCGGCAGCTGGCGTCTGCTGGTCTGGCAGATGTCTTTTTCAGAGCCTGTTCAGCCCTCCGCTATCCGTATTCTTTGATCCAAACGTCTGATCGACCTCCTTGCGTCCTGAAAGCAGCGCTCCATCGCTGTTTCGCGCAAATTCAGCTATGCAGCCACCACCGTCTTCGCCAGACCTGCGGTCGGTGATCTTTGCTTGCATATGTATTCATTTTGGAAAATTCCGGCTCCAAACACAGCTGTTCTTCTCCAAGAAAATTATAAATACGTGTAAATATTCGTGTAAATAATCGAGTAAACATTTCCGCTCCGCAGGCGTTTTTTCAATCTGTCTATCTATCTTGCATAGTTCCAGAAACCAATTACTCCTGTTTATCGTGAAAGTTTACTCATGTTTATACGACATACTATACCACAGCATATTTCCCATGTCAACATTTTGTGTTTTATAATTTGCCTTTATAATGAGAAAAAGTGTCGGGGCTCCGCTCCACCTGGTTCCGTCCCCAGTCTAGGCGGCTTTCCTGGGAAGCAGATCTGCCTCCAATTTTTTGATATGGTACCGGTACGGGAAATAGACCATCGGTAGGGAGGCAGACCAGGCCAGAACCGTGGGCAGGTAATACGCCGTCTCTCCAATCAGCTGCGGCAGCAGGCCCATGGTGGCAATCCGCATCACCATCTGCAAAACGCCGGCAATCAGCGCATAGCTCCCGTGGCCGAGAGTCTGCACCGTGATGCGGTAGATATACATGGGCGCCATGATCACCATGCCCGTAATTTGGAAGTGCAGGAAATTCACACCGTACCGGTGTGCCGCTTCGTACGCCTCCGGGTCCGACTTGGAGAGGAACAGATTAATGATCTCATCATCCAGACTCCAAACCACGCAAATAATTCCTGCGCACAGCAGCAGCACCATTCCCACAATTTCCCGGATCCCCTCCCGGATCCGGTCCGGCTGTCTGGCGCCCAAATTCTGCCCCACAAAGACGCTGGCGCCAGTCTGAATGGCCATCACCAGCGCTTCAAACAGGCTGAAAACTTTGTTGCTCGCAGAGGATCCCGCCGTAAAGCTGGTCCCAATGATGTTATAACCGCTCTGGACATACATGCCGCCCACCGTCACCACCAGGCTGTTGAGGACAAGCGGGGCCCAGAGCCGGAACAGTTCCCGCAAAAACGCAGGTTTCAGCCTGCAGTCGGCCCTGCTCAGCTTAAACATGCTGTTTTTACCAGCCTGATAAAGTGCAATGGCCGCAGAAGCGCCCTGGGCGATCATAGTCGCGATTGCCGCCCCCAGCACCCCCCAGTGCAGCACAAGTATAAACAGCAAATCCAAAAGGATGTTGACGACCGTGGAGACCGTCATCGCCAGGAATGTGGTGGTGCTGTCCCCGGCGGCCCGGAGCAGCGCAGCTGTCTGGTGAAACACCATGCCGATGGGCAGCGTCAAAATCGAGACCAACAGATAGTCGAACGAAAGCCCGAAGGAGTGCGCCTGGATATGAATCATCCGCATCATTGGGCGCTGCAGCAGCAGCATCAGCACCGTGACCACAATACCGATGGCGCCGCCCACCACAATGGCATGGAACACCACGTTTTTAAAGCCGTCCGAATCCTTCTGGCCGACCCGAATGGATGCCGCAATGCTGAACGCGTTGGAGCAATCCCGGCTGACCGCATTGAGAAACCAGATCAGCCACGAAACAGCGCTGACGGCGCCCAAGGCCTCCACGCCGATATAGCGGCCAATGATGGCTGCGTCGGTCAGGGAGTACAGCTGCTGAAACAGGTTCCCCGCCATCAGCGGCAGCGCAAACCGGAAAATCTGCACAGAGATTTTTCCCCCGGTCATATCGATGCTTGTTTTTTTCGCGTTCATCTGTCTCTCTGCCCGCTTTCTGTTGGTAACGTCCATGCTGCTTATTTGATGAAAACCGGGTATACCATGCCAATCCGATGGCATACCCGATTTTCATGCCGGCTTTATCCAAAACGAAAAGACAGCAATCAGTCGTCAAACCGGCCGTACTTCTGGATGCCGTACATGACGGCGCGCAGGCTGGTCAGCTTGGTGCCGCAGTTTACGGATCCTGCCGTGGCGACCTTCAGTCCGCGGGTTCCCAGGGCCTTTGCCATTTCGCAGTCTCTGCGAACCTCGGCAATGATCTTCTCTTCGTCGTTGGTCAGCAACGTCATAGGGCTCAGGCAGCCTTCTACACAGGTATCGGGCATATATTTGCGGATCTGATCCAGCAGAACTGTGGGGCCGAAGTTGACCTGGGTGAAATTCAGCTTGCCCAGAATCGGCAGCAGATGGGCCATCTCGGAGTCCGAATGCTGGAAGCGGCAGTTGACCAGCCGGTCAGGGCAGGTATAGTCAAAGATGTCCTGCAGAATCGGGAACGCATATTCTTCATAGAGTTCCTCATTGAGCATGCAGCAGAAGTCGTCGTTGAACCGGTAGCCGTAGTGCATCTTCTCCAGCTTTTCCGGACCGGCTTCCTCATTGAAGATGTCGATATAGCCCCGCAAAGTTCTGTGGATCGCATCAAAGAAACGGTGGGCCAGATCGGGCTCCTCCAGCATCAGCATGATGGTCTTTTCCACACCATACAGGGACATGGCCAGGGTGACAGGTCCGCGGACCCGGCGGCCATACCAGAAGGCGTCTGGCGTCTCGCCGGTCTCTTCAAAAATGCGCTTCTTCTCCGAATACCAGTTCGCAGGCAGGATGAACTCCCGCAGATTCTTGATGCGCTCGTCAGCCCGGTCCAGTTCTTTTTCCAGGTCCTTCGGTGTATGCAGATCGCTCATCAGCCAGGGCAGATCATTCTTCACCACATACTGTCCGCCGAATACCTCACCATGCAGCTTGACAGAAGGATATTTCTGATGCGGCATCGGGTTCTCATCCAGGACGCGCTTGCCGATGATTCTCTCAGCCTTATCGTTATAACGCTTTTTGTATTCCGTCATCTCCGCCGGCGGAACTGCGGCCCAGGGATTGATCGGCAGTTCCAGTTCTCCGATGACTGCCTCGTCCTCCAGGTAGAACCCAAATGCCACCTGCTTTGCATCCTTGCAGAAGCAATTGTCCCGCAGTGCAACTTCATTGTCCTTCCAAAATTGCTCTACGTCTAAGTCGGGGTATCTCAGTTCTTCTTCCATGATTTCTCCTCCTAAATATGATAATTTATGGATCTTTGAAAAAATTTGGAACTTTTTTGGCGTTTTTATTATAAACACGAGTAAATAAAACGCAAAATTTTCTGGGCGCTCAAGTGCTCCCCCGTTCAATCAGCGTCATGGGATACTGCAGGTGAACCCGCTTTCTGTCCTGCCTGTCAGACAGCAGAATGTCAATCCCCGCCTTCGCAATTTCCTTTTTGGGATAGGACACCGTCGTCAGCTGGGGGTTCGTAATGCAGCCCGATGAGGTGCCGCCGAAGCCTGCCACAGCGATATCCTGCGGAACGCTGTACCCCCGCCTCTGCAGGAGCGAAATGCACCGCGCTGCTTCCGAATCGTTTGCAACGACAAAAACCGTGTGCTCCTTGGGATTCCAAAGAGTAAGCGCTTTGTCAACATAGGCATCCAGCGAGTATTGGTTCTCTTGAGACCCGATCAGACTCGAAACAACCATAACGTCCCTGTCCAGCAGCAAGTCTCTTTTTTTCGCAGCTTCCAAGAACCCCTTCAACCGCAGGCCGCTGCCCAATGCTGTTTTTTCATCGGGCATCCGCTTTGTATATGTACTGCCGATATACACCAGTCTTCTGTATCCCTTGCAGTCCACCAGATGGTGCACCAATTGCTCCATGCCGTCCGCAATGTCGCCGGAAACCACGGAAATATCTTCCGACAGGTTCTCATACAGCTTGGTCTGGAACAACACCGTGGGAACCTTTTTCGCAATCAGTTCCAGCTGGTCGGCGCTGAACATGTTGTTGGCAACAAACAGTCCGTCGCACTGCCGTGACAGAAGCATGTTGGTGTAAAAAGGGATTTTCTCCGCCGAGCAGAAACCAACCGTAATGTAATAGCCCTTTTCAAAGGCGTAGTTTTCCATTTCGTACGCCAATTCCAGAAACACATCATTGCGCATATCGTCGGACAGCATCAGCAACTGGTGGCCGTTCCGCTTTTTTAAGGACCTTGCAAAATAATTGGGATAGTAATCCAGCTCCTCCACAGCCTGAAGTACCGCTTTTCGCTTTTCCTCGCTGACATAGTTGGAATTGTTCAGAACATACGAAACCACTGCGGGCGAAACCCCTGCCCGCTTGGCCACTTCGTTCCTGTTTGCCATTTCCAGCCTCCATGAATTATACATTACTTCAAATGACACAGTTCTGTGAGCTAAAACAGCAAATATTATATTTCGCAAAGGGTAGTATGAATAAATATTTATGTGTCTAGTGTAGAACCTGTATTTTCCGTCTTAGTATAAACTCGATTCTAATGTTTGTCAATTCCCAAATCTGCAAAAGCGCCAGAGCCCGCGCTTTTACCCCCTCTCTGTCCGGTTCCGATTCCGAAGTTGACCAGGCCGAATGCAGCGCGGCACATCCGAATCGCGGGTTTTCCCCTCTAATCGCAAAGTTTTTGGTTGCAAATGCGGAATATTGCGATATTATATTGTTAATCTTGCGAAACGCATTTGACTTTTGGCAGGTATTTTGTTATGAACATAAGCAGAAAAAACACCAGGAAAAACCAGATTGGTGCCTTTGATTCCCGGCAGGTCATGCTGCGGGCCGACTATGAAATCGCCCATAAGCTCGATACGCTTCTCAATGATGTGGAGCTCCATCATCACGATTTTTACGAAATCGTGTTTCTGCTTTCAGGGGATGTGGACTACAGCGTTGAGTCCCACCGGTATCACATGCGGCCGGGGGATCTGCTGCTCATCGGGCCGCAGGAGCTGCATCAGGTGTCCATCCGTTCCGGCGGCGCACCCTATGAACGGTATGTGCTCTGGGTTTCCCGCCAGATGCTGCACCGTCTGTCCACTGCGCAGACCGACCTTTGCAGCTGCTTTCTCCAAACCAGACAGGGCCGGTTCAATCTCCTGCACCTGCAGCGCACGGATATAGACGCCATCCATTCCATGATGGATGTCATCTGCCGGGAGCAGACCCTCCGGGAAACAGAATACGGCGCTGACCGCATGGCCGACGCCATGATGACCGGGATTCTGGTGCTGCTGAACCGAGCCGCCATGGATCGGTTCGAGGAAACGGAGCAGGACTGCAATACGCTGGTATCCGGCATTGTGGACTATCTGAACCTACACTACAGCGAACCCCTGAGCCTGGATCAGCTCGCAGAGCAGTTTTTTGTCAGCAAATACCACCTCAGCCACGCGTTTTCCCAGCAGGTCGGGACCAGTGTCTATCGATACCTGCAGAAAAAGCGGCTGCAGATCGCCCGGCAGCTGTTGGCGCAGGGGCTCAGATCCAGCCAGGTATTTCTGACCTGCGGCTTCCGGGATTACGCCGGTTTCTACCGCGCATTTAAAGCGGAATATGGAATCTCCCCGCGGGACTACGCTGTCACTGTCCGGAATGCTGCAGAAGCGGAACCATAAGATTCAGGGCATCGAATCACGCCCTTCTATTTTTTACATACAAAGGAGGAGGCGCAGAGCAATCTGCACCGGACAGACAATGGATTGGAACCAATTTGATGCCGCACTGGCCAAGTGCGGCGCGTACACCGTGTATGCGGATTCCCGGGCTGCTGCCGGCCAAACCCTGTGTGCCATGGTCCGCAGCGCCACTGACAAGAAGCTGGCAGTTGCCGGCGAAACCACCGGCTTTTCCGGCGAACGCTGCGGCGAGGTGCTGCTCTGCCCCCTCAGTGTGGAAAACGCCAGGGTCATGATGGAGCTGTTCCCCTATACGAAGCCCTGCAGCCACAAGAACCGCCGGTTCACCCTGGGTCTGGGCGATCGGCTGGGACTGGCAACCCCCGGCCAGCTGCGTGCCATTGCCGGTTATGATGTGTTCCCCGTCCTGGCGCAGCAGTCCATCCGGGAACTGAACCTGACCGGCCGCACTTTCCCTGAGGTCATCGCAGCAGCAGCCTTCGGCGTCTTTCAGGCCGGCTATCGCGACGGCTACGGTGCCGATGGCGACCATCTCAAGACCAAAGATGAGATTCACTACGCCCTGGAAAGCGGCTGCACCATGATTACACTGGACTGCTCCGCCCACATCAATGACCAGGCCGCAGAGTACGGTCCGCAGGAACGGCAGCAGGCCTATACCGCCTTGCCTGCCGATCTGCGCCAAAAATATGAAAGCAAATATCTGAACCGGGCACTTCCCATCGTCGGCGAATTGGATGAAGCGGAACTGCAGCGGATTGTGCTCGTATTCTCCAAAGCCATCGACCATGCCATCGACTGCTGGAACTACATCGCGCAAACCGCCCACCATGAGGTGGATTTCGAGCTGTCCATTGATGAAGCCCGGGCCGTCACTGCGCCTGCGGAGCATCTGGTAATTGCCATGGAGCTGAAGGATGCCGGCATCACACCTGTCAGCGTCGCGCCCCATTTCACCGGCGAATTTGAAAAGGGCATCGAATACCAGGGAAATCTGGATCAGTTTGCTGCCGATCTGACTGTGCATCAGCAGATTGCCGACGCCTTCGGCTATAAGCTCAGCCTCCATTCCGGCTCCGATAAATTCAGCGTGTTCCCGACGCTGCACCGCATCACCAAGGGACATGTCCATGTCAAAACCGCCGGCACCAACTGGCTGGAGGCCGTTCGCGTCATGGCCAAAGAAGATCCGGCCCTGTTCCGCGAGGCTTTCCAGTATGCTCTTGCCCACCGCAGTGAAGCCGCCAAATACTACCATGTCACAACAGATCCTGCCACGATTCACAACATCGATCTTCTCAGTGATGTCTATCTGCCGGAGCTGCTCGACCTGCCCGCATCCCGTCAGTTGATGCACATCTGCTATGGCGTTCTGCTGACGCAGCCGTGGTTCCATCAGCGCTTCTTCCGGCTCCTGCACGAAAAAGAGGCATGCTATTATGCGGGTCTGGAGCACCACATCGGCCGCCATCTTCTCTATCTGACTGCAGACTGAACCACACCACACCTGCTGGCAAACACATCCGGACAGTTTGCGCCGGAACTTGTGCCTCTCCGATCCTTTTGATTTCTGATTTCCGAAAAGCCGCCATTGCCTGTTGGCAATGGC
>CAMBCW010000112.1 GCA_945864925.1 uncultured Clostridia bacterium | reverse complement strand
CGTGACCGTACTGGCCCTTGCCGCCGGACTGACGGGCATACTTGGTGTCCTGCTCCACACACTTACGGATGGTCTCCTTATAGGCAACCTGAGGTGCGCCGACGTTGGCTTCCACCTTGAACTCGCGGAGCAGACGGTCCACGATAATCTCCAGATGGAGCTCGCCCATACCAGCAATGATGGTCTGGCCAGTCTCTTCGTCGGTGTAGGTGCGGAAGGTGGGGTCCTCCTCGGCCAGCTTCATCAGGGCAATGCCCATCTTCTCCTGGCCAGCCTTGGTCTTGGGCTCGATGGCGACGCGGATCACAGGCTCGGGGAACTCCATGGATTCGAGGATGATCGGATGGTCCATATCGCAGAGCGTATCGCCGGTGGTGGTATTTTTCAGACCCACGGCTGCGGCAATATCGCCGGAATAAACCATGTCGATATCTTCTCTGTGGTTGGCGTGCATCCGCAGAATTCGGCCCATACGTTCCCGATTGCCCTTGGTGGAGTTCAGCACCGTGGAACCGGAGGACAGCGTACCGGAATAGACGCGGAAGAAGCACAGCTTGCCCACATAAGGATCTGTTGCAATCTTGAAAGCCAATGCGGAGAACGGAGCGTTGTCGTCAGACTCGCGGTGGTCCTCCTCACCGGTGTTGGGGTTGGTGCCCGCAATTGCGGGGATATCGATGGGGGACGGCATATAAGCCACAATGGCATCAAGCAGTTCCTGCACGCCTTTGTTCTTATAAGAGGTGCCGCAGCAAACGGGAACCATGCGGACACCGATCGTGCCCTTGCGCAGTGCGCGCTGAATCATCTCTTCGGGAACTTCCTCCCCTTCGAGATACAGCATCATGATTTCCTCGTCCTCTTCGGAGACGGCGTCCATGAGCTTCTCGCGATACTCATTGGCCAGATCCACCATATCGGCGGGGATCTCTTCTTCGCGCATATCCTTGCCCAGGTCATCATAGAAGACGTAGGCCTTCATCTTGACCAGGTCCACAACGCCCTTAAAGTCGGCCTCAGAGCCAATCGGCAGCTGCACGGGGACAGCGTTGCACTTCAGACGCTCATGCATCATGTCCAGCACATGATAGAAATCTGCGCCCATGATGTCCATCTTATTGACATACACCATGCGGGGGACATGATACTTGTCGGCCTGGCGCCAAACGGTCTCAGTCTGGGGCTCGACGCCGCCCTTCGCACACAGGACAGTCACAGAGCCGTCCAGCACGCGCAGGGAACGCTCGACTTCCACGGTGAAGTCCACGTGTCCCGGGGTATCAATGATGTTGATGCGGTGACCCTTCCAGAAGCAGGTGGTTGCAGCAGAAGTGATGGTAATGCCGCGCTCCTGCTCCTGCGCCATCCAGTCCATGGTGGCCGTGCCGTCATGGGTCTCGCCGATCTTATAGTTGACACCGGTATAGAACAAGATACGCTCCGTGGTGGTCGTCTTGCCGGCATCGATGTGCGCCATGATGCCGATATTACGGGTGTTCTCAAGGGAATACTGTCTAGGCATGCTTTCGCTCCTTTTTCTTTACCAGCGGAAATGAGAGAATGCCTTGTTGGCTTCAGCCATCTTATGGGTGTCTTCACGCTTCTTAACGGCAGCGCCGGTGTTGTTGCAGGCATCCATCAGCTCACCGGCCAGGCGTTCTTTCATGGTCTTTTCGCTGCGGGCGCGGCTGTAGTTGGTCAGCCAGCGCAGACCCAGGGTCTGCCGCCGCTCGGGCCGGACTTCGATAGGCACCTGGTAGTTGGAGCCGCCGACACGACGAGTCTTGACTTCCACGGAAGGCATGATGTTTTCCATAGCCTGGGTGAAAGCCTCCAGACCGTTCTTTCCGGTCTTTTCTTCAACGATTTCAAATGCGCCGTAAACGATCTTCTGCGCAACACCCTTCTTGCCGTCCAGCATGATGCTGTTGACAAGCTTGGTGACCAGCACGGAATTGTAGATAGGATCCGGCAGCACTTCTCTTTTGGGAACATTACCTCTTCTGGGCACTTCGCTTCCCTCCTTCATAAAATGATTTCATAGGTACTTCGAAAGTGATGCTTTCGTTGGTGCCTGCCAAGAGGTTTCATCTATATAAAACCGCTCAGCAAGGCGTTGCCTTGCAATAAGGCATTGAGTCATTCAAATGTTTCGGCAGGAAATTACTTCTTCTTGCCGGCCTTGGGTCTCTTGGCGCCGTACTTGGAACGAGCCTGCATACGGCCCTGGACGCCCTGGGTATCGAGGGTGCCGCGGATGATGTGGTAACGAACGCCGGGCAGGTCCTTGACACGACCGCCGCGGATCAGCACCACGGAGTGCTCCTGCAGGTTGTGGCCGACACCGGGGATATAAGCGGAAACCTCGTAGCCGTTGGTCAGACGCACACGGGCGATCTTACGCAGAGCGGAGTTGGGCTTCTTGGGGGTGGTAGTACGGACAGCGGTGCAGACGCCTCTCTTCTGGGGAGAAGACAGATCGGTGGCACGGTTCTTCAGGGTGTTCATACCCTTCTGCAGAGCGGGAGCGGTGGACTTGTAGGTGACCTGCTCTCTTCCCTTGCGAACCAGCTGGTTAAAAGTGGGCATGTTTTTCCTCCTTTCTCAATTCTTCGCTGTGACACAGCTTTTATTTTATCCCGAAATATCTAAGATATTCCGTTGGGACCGGATTTTTGCGGCTCAGGTCAAAAGACCCGCTGCCGCTGCGCCTACGGAAATACCGCAGGCATGGCCAAGCTCTGCCATGGTCGGAACTTCAATCAGCTCCACGCCCAGGCGCTGGCATTCCTCTTTCAGCGGATCTGTCAGCCGGGGATCGGCGTTCTCCGCCACATAGGCCTTCCGGACTTGTCCGTCCTTCAGGGATTTCCGGAGCTGCTTGATGCCGACGACCTTGCGCTGTGTTTTCAGTTCGTCCAGCATGTTTCTTCCTCCGTTGAATGTTTCCGGGCATAAGCCCACGCAATTACAGATTATAGCAGATTGAACGAAATTCGTCAAGAAAAATCGTGAAAATGTTGAAAACTTTTTTCCTTTTGCAGGGTTCTGTCTCTGTTCGCAGCAGGCGGGCATCTGTCCGCACACTGTCATATTTTCACTCTCTCATGAGCTTTCTGCGGGCGAGATTGATGGTGCCCTCCTGCATGGAGTTGATCCACTGCAGGCTCTTGCCGCAGCCCAGGGCCACGCAGCTCTCCGGGTCATCGGCCACCATGCAGGGAATCTCTGTCCGCTCGTAGATCATGCGGTCCATTCCCCAAATCTGGCTGCCGCCGCCGGTGAGGATGATGCCGTTTTGAGAGATATCTGCCACCAGCTCCGGACTGGACTGCTCCAGGACACTGAGAATCTCCTCCACAATAAACCGGGCCGGGCGGCGCAGAACCTCCAGTAGCTCCGAGGACGTGACCAGCACCTCCCGGGGCAGACCGGTCTTCAGATCCCGGCCCTTGACCGTCATGGACATCTCCTCCGGGCGCTCCATGACACTGCCGATGGTAATTTTGATCTCCTCCGCCGTATTGGCGCCGATGAGCAGGCCCTGACGGCGGCGCAGATAGGTAATGATGGTATCGTCAAAGGTGTCGCCGGCAATCTTGATGGAGGACGACACCGCCAGGTCATTGAGACTCAGCACCGCGATGTCCGTGGTACCGCCGCCGATGTCCACCACCATGTAGCCATTGGGTCTGCTGAGATCCAAGCCGGCGCCCAGGCCGGCGGCAAAGGGCTCCTCGATCAGGTAGACCCGGCGGGCACCGGCCTCCATGGTGGCCTGGATGACCGCCCGCTCCTCTACCTCCGTGACGCCGCTGGGGACGCAAACCACCACCCTGGGCTTGACCAGGGAGTAGCGGATGATCTTTTTCATGAACTCAGCCAGCATCTTCTCTGTCATTTCATAATCGGAGATGACGCCCTCCCGCAGCGGCCGCACGGCCACCACATTGCCCGGTGTCCGGCCCAGCATATTGCGGGCGGCAGCACCCACCTGCAGCACCTTGCCGGAATTCTTATCGATGGCAACCACGGAAGGCTCCCGCAGGACAATGCCCTTTCCCTCGACGTAAACCAGGACGTTGGCAGTTCCCAAATCGATTCCCAAATCTCTGGATAATTTGAACATGTTTTCACCTACTCATTTGTTTTCCGGTCCGGTCACCGCGATGGCAGCGCAGACGACACCGTCTGCCCCCGCCATGCGCAGCATCTTGGCGCATTCGGACACAGTCGCGCCGGTGGTGACCACGTCGTCCACCAGCAGAATTCTTTTTCCGGCCCAGACGGCCGGATTCACCGCTTCATAAACACCCAAAACGTTGGCCCGCCGCCGGGCGGCATTGGCGGTTTTGGACTGCTTCGGATTGTGGCGTATTTTTCTGAGGGTCCGAAGGACTTCCCCATCCAGTTCCGCCGCCAGGGCTTTCGCCAGCAGCTCAGCCTGGTCAAAGCCCCTGGTCCACCGCCGCAGGCGGCTGCAGGGCGCCCAGGAGATCAGATCATATTGCCCCTCCAGATGATCCCGGACCCAGACCGCCATCCATTTGGCAAACTGGCCGGCATATCCCTGCATACCATGGAATTTGAAGCGCAGAACCGCGTCCCGGATGGGCGGCTCATAGAAAAAGGGTGCCACGGTTGTATCAATCATCGGAACGGTCCGCAGAGGGCCGTCATATTCCGGCAGTGCCTGGCCGCACTTGCCGCAGAGCATTTTTTCGGAGTTTTCCAGAAGCCGGCCGCAGAGCATGCATTTGGGCGGATAGAGCAGATCCAGCGCCCACTGCACCAGGCCGTTCACCGGACGCCTCCCTGCTGCAGCCGCAGCTTCAGGCCGCTGTAGCGCCGGGTCTGGCGGTCGTTGGCCACCATAGCGGCGATGACCTCCTCATTGCCCACTGCAATCAGCATGTCCTTGGCCCGGGTGACAGCCGTATACAGAACACTCCGGGTCAGCAGATACCGGGAACCAGGCCAGGCCGTCAAAATCACGGCGCGGTATTCGCTGCCCTGACTTTTATGAACCGTCATGGCATAAGCCAGTTCCAGTTCCGAGAGCATGGAGAAATCATACTGCGCCTCCCGGTCGTCAAACACCACCGTAATCAACTCTTCCTGGTGGTCGATGGCCGTGATTTTGCCGATATCCCCGTTGAAAATCCCGGCGCCGGAGCCAACTCCGCCGACTTTCTTCCATAGTATATCATAGTTGTTCCGGATTTGCATCACTCTGTCGCCTTCCCGGAACAAAAAATCGCCGTAAGTCTTTTCTTTTTTGGAAGAATCCGGCGGATTGAGCACCGCCTGCAGCTGCCGGTTCAGATTTCTTGTCCCCGTCTCGCTTTTACGGGTGGGGGAAAGAACCTGGATATCAGAAGGGTCGATGCCCATGTTTTTCGGCAGGCGTTGGCTGCACAGCTCCTGAATGGTCTGCACCACGCTCTCCGCCGAGCGGCGCTTCATGAAAAAGAAGTCCTTGTTTTTGACGGACAAATCCGGCAGAAGGCCCTGGTTCACGGCATGGGCATTCATAACGATGAGGCTCTCCCGGGCCTGACGGAAAATCTCCGTCAGGCGAACAGTCCGGGCCACACCGCTGCGGATCAGATCGGAGAACAGGTTGCCCGGTCCCACGGAGGGCAGCTGATCCGGATCCCCCACCAAAATCAGGCGGCACCGCCGGGGCAGTGCCCGCAAAAGGGACTGCATCAGCAAAATATCTACCATGGAGGTCTCGTCCACCACCACGGCGTCGGCCCGCAGGGGCGTGTCCTCGTCGTGGAAAAAGCACAGCGCACCGGTTTCCGGATCAAATTGGGCCTCCAGCAGCCGGTGGATGGTGGAAGCCTCCCGGCCGGTACACTCGCTGAGCCGCTTGGCAGCCCGTCCCGTAGGCGCCGCCAGCAGCGTTGTCAGCTTCATCCTGTCGAATAAATCCAGAATGCCGGACATGGTTGTTGTTTTGCCGGTACCGGGGCCTCCGGTGACAATGAGCACTCGGCCCTCCGCCGCCGCCCGGATGGCCTCCATCTGTCTGTCCGCGTATTGCAGCGCTGACTCCGCTTCCAGATCCCGGAGCATGTCCTCCAGGTTCTCCGGCGGCTCCGGCGGCTGCTGGGTCATCTGTAAAATCCGCTGGGCTATGTATGTCTCCGCCTCATACAGCTCCGGCACATAGCAGGCGTCCAGGCCGGCCACCGTGTCGGTGACCAGGCGGTCCGTCTCTGCCAGACGGGAAATGCCGGCCTGGACAATCTCCACGTCCAGATTCAGCAAGGCAGAGGTGGCTGCCGCCAGCTTGTCCCTGGGGATAAAGGTATGGCCATTGGTCTGGTTGAAGGTCAGTTCAAAGAGGATCCCCGCCTCCACCCGGCGCTCGTCGTCGGCCTCCACCTCCAGCTCCAGGGCAAAGGCGTCCACCACGGCAAAGTCCGCACCGAAATAGGGCTGGGTCAGCATGTAGGGGTCATCCCGCAGGGCGTCCACCGCCAGTTCCCCATAGGCCCGGTACAGCCGCATGGCCAGCTCCGCCGGCAGGCGGTGGGCGGAGAGGAATTCAATGAGCCGCCGCATGCCCACCTGGCGCCGGAAACTCTCGGACATTTCCCGGGCCTTGGACTGAGAAATTCCCGGCAGCTGGGCCAGCTTCTCCGGCTCGTTTTCCAGGACATCCAGACTCTGATTGCCGAACGCGGTCACAATTCGCTGCGCCGTCTTCTCTCCAATGCCTTTGACCGCCCGGGAGGACAGGTAAGCCAGAATCTCCTCCGTACTCTCCGGCATGAGCCGTTCCAGCAGTTCTGCCTCAAACTGACGCCCATAGGAGGCATGGGTCATCCAGCGGCCGGTGATGGACAGACGTTCCCCCACCACAGTCATGGGGATGGACCCCACCACGGTCACCAGCTCTCCATCCTGCGACCGCAGCCGCAGGACGGTATAGCCGTTCTCCTGATTCTGAAAAACGATGGCCGCCACGGTCCCATAGAGTACTTCCCGTTCCATTGCATACGACTCCATTTTCATGATTGGATATATGGTACACCAATTCGCTGCGTTTTTCAAATAGTATCTTTTATCAGCTCTATGTAGTCAATCAGGGCCGGACCGGGGCAGTAAGCCACCCAATGGTGCCGGTCCCGCAGGCGCTGGGCCCGCTCCAGCCCCAAGCCCGTCAGACCGCAGTCCACAATTACCAACTGTCCGCCGGTGTATTTCCCATCCCGCAGCCAGCCAAAGGCCCTGACCCGCTGTTCCAGCTCGTCCCCGTCCCCGCGGGAAAAGCACAGCGTCGTCATGTTATGTCCAAATACGGGCAGAAGCAGCAGGCCCCACAGGCACCAAATCACCAAAATCAGCCCCGCTGCCGCCAAAAACACCAGAAGAATATCCGTCAGCATCTGCTCACCTCCTGGTCATCCTATGCGGGACAGTTCCAAGGGGTGCCGGAACGCCATGGCAGTCCGCGCAGGACACAGCTGCCCGTCCGTTGGTTGTTGATAACGGGATGATAACCGAACGCAGAAAGCACACGCTGCAGGATCCTGCAGCGTGTGCCCAGACTGCCGAAAACCCTCTGCTGAAAGAAACAGAACCAGGTTCCAATCTGGTGGCCTCGCAGAG